>NZ_JBHUZW010000006.1:0-68649 GCF_042667215.1 Cellulomonas sp. NPDC057328
GGGCGGAGCGGCGGCGCGTCGAGCGCGTCGATCGACTCGATGAGCGTCATGGCATGGCCCCCGGCGACGTGACGTGCGGTGCGGTGCGCGTCAGAGCGTGACGTCGACGCGGACGGTGCTGCCGGCGGGCGCGTACGGCACGAGATTGCCCTCGACCGGCGTGCCGTCGACCACGAGCCGGCCGCGCGAGCCGCGCGCACCGGAGTTCGTCACCGCGATCTCGTACGTCGCCCCGCGGGCGACGCGCGTGACCGTGAACGACGGGACGTCGGGCCCGATCTGCGGGTCGACGACGAGGCCGTCGTACCCGGGACGGACGCCGAGCAGGTGCTGCGACACCGCGACGAAGTTCCACGCCGCCGTGCCGGTCAGCCACGAGTTCTTCGCCTCGCCGGCGCGCGGCGCCTCCTTGCCCGCGATCATCTGCGCGTACACGTACGGCTCGAGCCGGTGCACGTCGCTGATCTCCTCGCGGTACGCCGGGGTGATCCGCCTGTAGTAGTCGAACGCGCGGTCGCCGCGGCCCAGGACCGTCTCGGCGATGATCACCCAGGGGTTGTTGTGGCAGAAGATGCCGCCGTTCTCCTTGTACCCCGGCGGGTAGGTGGAGACCTCGCCCAGCTCGATCTGGTAGGTCGTGTAGGCGGGGTACTGGAGCACCAGCCCGTGCGGCGTGCCGAGCATCTCGCCGACCGAGTCGAGCGCCTGGACGGCGGGCGCCTCGGTGTCGTCCGGGCCCTCGCCGACGCCGATGCCCGCCATCACGGCGAAGCCCTGCGGCTCGATCCAGATCTTGCCCTCGGGCTTCGCGTCCGTGCCGATCGGGTTGCCGAAGTAGTCGTAGGCACGCAGGAACCAGCGGCCGTCCCAGCCGTGGTCGAGCACCGCCTGGCGCACCTCGTCGACGACCTTGCGCGCCTGCGACGCGACCTCGCCGAGTCCCCGCCGCTCGGCCAGGTCCGCGTACTCGGCGCCGTAGAGCACGAACTGCGCGGCGATGAAGACGGACTCCGCCGCGCCGCCGCCCTTGTTCTCCGTGGTCTGGAACGACTCGCCCGGCTCGGTGGAGAAGCAGTTGAGGTTGAGGCAGTCGTTCCAGTCGGCGCGGCCGATGAGCGGCAGGCCGTGCGGGCCGCGGTGCTGCACCGTGAACTCGAACGAGCGCGTGAGGTGCTCGAACAGCGGCACCTCGGAGCCCGGCTCGTTGTCGAACGGCACGGGCTCGTCGAGGATCGACCAGTCGCCCGTCTCCTTGACGTAGGCCGCGGTGCCGGCGATGAGCCACAGCGGGTCGTCGTTGAAGCCGGAGCCGATGTCGTTGTTCCCGCGCTTCGTCAGCGGCTGGTACTGGTGGTACGCCGAGCCGTCGGCGAACTGCGTCGACGCGATGTCGATGATGCGCTCGCGCGCGCGCTCCGGGACCAGGTGCACGAAGCCGAGCAGGTCCTGGTTGGAGTCGCGGAAGCCCATGCCGCGGCCGATGCCGGTCTCGAAGAACGACGCCGAGCGCGACATGTTGAACGTGACCATGCACTGGTACTGGTTCCAGATGTTGACCATCCGGTCGAGCTTCTCGTCGCCCGAGCGGACGGAGTACGTCGACAGCAGGTCCGTCCAGTACGTGCGCAGCGCCTCGAACGCGGCGTCGGCCTGCTCGGCGGTCGCGAAGCGGCCCAGCAGCGCGTGCGCCTTCTCCTTGTTGACGACCTGGTGGGCGTCGTCGGCCCACTTGGCGTCCTGCGGGTTCTCGAGGTAGCCGAGCACGTAGACGAGGTCGCGGGACTCGCCCGGTGCCAGCGTGACCTTCACCGAGTGCGAGCCGATCGGGTACCAGCCCGACGCGACGGAGTTGCCGGACTCGCCCGCGCGCGGCACCGCGGCCTCGCCGAGGCCGTTGTACGCGCCGACGAACGTGTCGCGGTCGGTGTCGAAGCCGTCCGCGCGCGTGTTCACGCCGAAGACGGCGTAGTGGTCGCGGCGCTCGCGGTACTCGGTCTTGTGGAAGATCGCGGACCCGTGCGGGCCGTCCTGCTCGACCTCGACCTCGCCGATGGAGAGGTTGCGCTGGTAGTTCGTCTGGTCGTCCTGCGCGTTCCACAGGCAGAACTCGACGAAGGAGAAGAGCGAGACGGTCTTCTCGGCGTCGGACGTGTTGGTGACCGTGACCTTCTGCACCTCGGCGTCCTCGCCCAGCGGGACGAAGAACAGCGTCGAGACGCGCAGGCCGCCGCGCTCACCGGTGATCCGGGAGTAGCCGAGGCCGTGCCGGGTCTCGAAGTGGTCGAGCTCCGCCTTCACCGGCAGCCACGACGGGGTCCACACGTCGCCCTGGTCGTGCACGTAGAGGTAGCGGCCGCCCGCGTCGGCGGGGATGTTGTTGTAGCGGTACCGCGTGAGGCGCCGCATCTTGGCGTCGCGGTAGAAGGAGTACCCGCCGGCCTGGTGCGACAGGAGCGAGAAGAAGCGCTCCGACCCCAGGTAGTTGATCCAGGGGTACGGGGTGTGGGGCGTCGTGATGACGTACTCGCGGGCCTCGTCGTCGAAGTGGCCGAACCGCATGGCATGCCTCTCGCGTGCTCCGTCGCACGTGACCGCGGACGCGGGGCGGCACCGGGCGGTGCGCGCCCAGGTCAGCGGCCCTGCTCGGGTACCTGGTCGTGGTCTGTGGTGCTGTGCGGAGTGGTCCCGCCCCGCGGTCCCGCACGGGTCGTGGACCGTGCGGTGCGAGAGCGCTCCCACGCCTGCTGTCGGACAGCATAGCCGCCGGTGGCCCGGCCCGGAACGGGTCGGCACCTTTCACCGCTCGTGCCGGTGCGGCGGCGACGCCACCCCGCGCGTCGTCCGGACGGGTGACGGGCGCCCGGCCCGGTCGAAGCGCTTGCCCGACCCTGCCGCAGACGACGGGTGGGCGCGCGTCGACGGGTCGCGCGGGCCACCGCTCGAGCTGGACCGCTCCGGCTAGGTCGACGTGGCGTCGGCGACGGGCACCCGGTCGGCGTGGTCGTCGGCGGGGCGTCGGGTCCCGCGCGCGAGGCGGACCCCCACGACGAGTGCGAGCACCGCGACCGCGGAGGCCGTCGCGAAGAGCGCGGCGTACCCGCCCAGCTGCGCGATCACCACCGCCGCGAGCGCCGGCGCCAGGGTCTGCGGCACGTTCGTCGCGACGTTGTAGAGCCCGAGGTCCTTGCCGGCCGACGCGCCGCCCTCCGGCAGCACCTCCGTGACCAGCGCCGTCCCCGACGCCACGTGCGCGCCGAACGCCAGCCCCTTGAGCACCGCGAACACGGCCATGCCCGCGACCGTCGGCACGGCCACCGGCACCAGCAGGGCCGCCGCCAGCAGCGCGCACGAGCCGACGAGGAACGGCGTGCGCGTCCCGACGCGGTCGCTCCACCACCCGGTGACCAGCACGGACACGAGGATCGCGCCGAACGCCGTCGCCGTCAGGACGCCCACGACCCGGCCCGCCTCGGGGGCCGGCAGGCCCACGTGGTCCGTCAGCACGTACAGCTGGTACTGGTACACGAGGTGGTAAGCGAGGACGAACAGCAGCCGGGAGACGAACGCCTCGGTGAACCGGCGCTCGCGGCGCGGGTCGACCAGCAGGCCGCGCCAGAAGGGCGCCTGGGCCGCCACGACGGGCGGTGGTGCGGCGTCACCGGCACGGCGGCGCCGGCCGTCGACGACGACGAAGGCGGCCGTCGCGAGCACGACGACGAGCGCCACCGCCGCGTACGCGGTGCCCGGCCGGTCGGTCGCCCGCCCCACCGTGAGCACCGCCACCGCACCGCCCGTCACGGCGCCGAGGCCGATCAGCCCGTAGGCACGGCCGCGGCGCGGCGCCGGCACCTCGTCGGGCACGACCGCCGACGTCGCGACGTCCAGCGCGTTGAGCGCCACCTGCGCCACCACCCACAGCGCGGCCAGGGCCGCCACCGATGACGCCTCGCCCAGGCAGAGCAGCGCGACGGCCGCCGCGAGCGCACCCCCGACGGCCCACGGCACGCGCCGGCCGTGCCGCCCGCGCGTGCGGTCGCTCAGCGCGCCGACCAGCGGCTGCGCGGCGATCGTCAGCGCGAACGACAGCGTGCTGACGAACCCGAGGGCGCGGACCTTGTCGTCCGGGGCGAGCGCCGCGACCTGCGCCGGCAGCAGCACCACCAGCACCGCGGCGTACGCGCCCGCCAGCGCGCAGGCCACCACGGCGAGCGACCCGACGAGAGGAGGGCGCGGGCGCACGCGTCCGCCGTCGGTCCCCACCACGCCGCCACGGTAACCCCGGTCCGGGGCCTGTTCGCGTCGCCCGTCCGGGGGCGACCGGCGCGGGACGGACGATCCGGGCACCCGCCGGACCACTACCGTGGGCGCGTGCTGCTCTCCGACCGCGACATCCGTGCCGAGCTCGAGCAGGGCCGCGTGGCCCTCGACCCCTACGAGCCCGCGATGATCCAGCCGTCCAGCATCGACGTGCGGCTCGACCGGTACTTCCGGCTGTTCGACAACCACAAGTACCCCGTCATCGACCCGGCCGCGGAGCAGCCCGACCTCACGCGGCTC
Organism: Cellulomonas sp. NPDC057328; assembly: GCF_042667215.1. Lineage (NCBI taxonomy): Bacteria > Bacillati > Actinomycetota > Actinomycetes > Micrococcales > Cellulomonadaceae > Cellulomonas > Cellulomonas sp. NPDC057328. Next base: position 4,558 of record NZ_JBHUZW010000006.1, read on the forward strand.
GTCGAGGCGGCCCCGGGCGAGCCGTTCGTGCTGCACCCCGGCGAGTTCGTCCTGGGGTCGACGTTCGAGCAGGTCACGCTGCCGGACGACGTCGCGGCGCGGCTCGAGGGCAAGTCGTCCCTCGGCCGCCTCGGGCTGCTCACGCACTCCACCGCCGGGTTCATCGACCCCGGCTTCTCCGGCCACGTGACGCTCGAGCTGTCCAACGTCGCGACGCTGCCGATCCTGCTGTGGCCCGGCATGAAGATCGGCCAGCTGTGCTTCTTCCGGCTGTCGTCGGCCGCCGAGCAGCCGTACGGGTCGTCGGCGTACGGCTCGCGGTACCAGGGGCAGCGCGGGCCGACGGCGTCGCGGTCCTGGCAGGGGTTCCACCGGACGGAGGTCTGACGTGGCCGGCCTGCCCCCGCTGCCGGTGCGCGACCCCGCGCTGGCCGACAAGCACCTGCTCGCCCTGCCCGACGGCGTCGAGCCCGACGAGGTCGAGGTGCTCGCGTCCAGCCGCTTCCGCAACGTGCGGTGGGAGGACGCGGCCCCGGAGGCGCCCGCGCGCACCGGCGTGCTGCCCGCGGTGACCGCCGCGCTGGGCATCCGCACGGTCGCCGACCGCGCCGCGGGGCCGCGCGCCCTGCGGCTCGCGCGCCTGTCGTCGCTCGCCGGGCCGTACGCGGTGCGCGTCGAGGACGCCGTGGCGCTCGGGCTGCCCGGCTCCACCAGCACCGTCTGGGTGCTCACCGCGCCGCGCGAGCGCGGCGAGCGTCCCTGGCCCGGCGGCGACCGCGACGGGCTCAAGCGCGCGTTCCCCGACGGGCTGCCCGTGCGCGAGGAGGAGCGCGTGCTGCAGTGGCTGGTCGCGGCGGCGCGGCGGCTCGGCGGCGCGGTGCGCACGCAGACCGGCGCGGTCCTCACGCCCGACCCCGACGCGTCGACCGACCTCACCGTCCTCACCGCCCGGTGGCTCGAGCCGGACCACGTCCTCGCGCTCGTGCAGCGCGTGCAGCCGCGCGCGTACCTGTCCGTCGCGACCCCGGGCTCGTGGGCCGGGCCGGCGTCCCGGACCGGGCGCGGGTCGCAGGGCGCCGTCGGCGGCTCGCCGGAGCGCGGCGGCTCCGGCCTGCGTGCGGCGCTCGAGCGCCACGGCGTCGCCGACGAGGAGGAGCGGCACCGCCTCATGGCCGAGGCCGACGCCTACGACGAGCTCATGCTCGCCGCGCCGCCCGCCGCCGAGGCGTTCGGCGTGCTCGTCGACCTGGGCGTCGACGGCATGCTCGCGGTCGAGGTGTCCGCGCACGAGCAGCTGCCGCCGCTGCTCGAGGGTCTCCCGTGGGTCGCCGACGGCGTCGTCGCGTACCGCGTGCGCTGGGAGCCGCGCGAGATCGAGCAGATCGAGCAGGAGCGCCCGACGCTCGAGCACCGCGTCGCGCGCAGCCGGTCCGCGCCGCTCGTGTCCGCGGTCGCGCGCGTGCTGCACGCGGAGCTGGGCGGCGAGATCGCCGACGAGGCCGACTTCCTGGTGGACCCGGCGGACCTCTGACGCCGGGCAGCGCCCCCGGCCGTCGAGGCGCCCCCGCCGTCGAACCGGCCGCCGTCGAACCGGCCGTCGTCGAACCGGCCGTCGTGCAGCGCTCCGGTGCGGTCGTGCTGCACGACGGCCGGGTCGCCGACCGGCGAAGGGCGGACGGGCGGGGCTGAAGCGGGGGGGCGGCGGGACGCGTGTCCGGGTCCTGCCCGCTCGGGATGCCGGGTCGCGCGGGCGCAGGTAGACACGACGCATGGGAGCTCTCGTGCGATCTGCAGCGCTGGGCCTGGCGGCCGGCGGACGGGCGGCGGTCGGGGTGGCGGTCCCCGTGCTCGCCGCGACGGAGGGGAAGCGGGGCGTCGGCGCGGCGCTCGCACGCACGCTCGCGCGGACCGCGATGGTCGGCGAGACCGTCACCGACAAGCTGCCGGGCCTGCCGAGCCGGCTCGTCCCGCCGATGCTGACGGGTCGCGTCCTGTCCGGGGCCGGCGGCGCGATCGCCCTCGCGCTCGTCGAGCGGCGCAAGGTGCCCGCCGTGGTGCTCGCGGGCGTGGCCGGGGCCGCCGGCGCGTTCGCCGGTGCGGTGGGCGGCGCGTCGTGGCGCGAGTGGGCGGCGGACCACGGCCCGTCGTTCCTCAGCGGCCGCGGCGCCGGGTTCGCCGAGGACGCCCTCGTGCTGTCCACCGCCAACAAGCTCGTCGCGACGTCCCGCTGACGCGCCACCGAGCCGACCACAGCCCCGCCACCGGCGGCACGACGCACAGCCCCGACGCCGCGGCCGCACGCCGGCCGGCTGGGTCCGGCATCGTCGCCGACCGCCCGTCCTCACGACCCGACGCCCACGACCACCGACGACCACCACGACAGGAGCGCACCGTGGCCGACCAGTACACGATGACGGACCCGATCGCCCAGTACCCGCAGCCGGAGATCCCCGAGCAGACGCTCGACGGTCCCGGCCTCGACGCCGACCTCACGCCCACCGCCGACCACGGCTTCGACACCTACCGCGGCAGCGGGCGGCTCGAGGGTCGCAAGGCGCTCGTGACCGGTGGTGACTCCGGGATCGGACGGGCCGTCGCGGTGGCGTTCGCCCGCGAGGGTGCGGACGTCGTGCTGTCGTACCTGCCCGAGGAGCAGGAGGACGCCGAGGTCGTGCGGCGCCACGTCGAGGAGGCCGGGCGCCGGTGCGTCCTCGCGCCCGGGGACGTCTCGGACGAGCAGGTCGCGCGCGGCCTGGTGCGGACGACCGTCGACGAGCTCGGCGGCATCGACGTGATCGCGAACATCGCGGGGCGTCAGCAGCACGTCGAGGACCTCGCGGAACTGACGAGCGAGAGCTTCGACCAGACGTTCCGGACCAACGTGCACGCGCTGTTCTGGATCGTGCAGGAGGCGCTGCCGCACCTGCCCAAGGGCGCGTCGATCATCAACACGAGCTCCATCCAGGCGTACCAGCCGTCGCCGAACCTCGTGGACTACGCGACGACGAAGGCCGCGATCAACACGATCTCGAAGGCGCTCGCCGGGCAGCTCGCGCCCAAGGGCATCCGCGTCAACGTGGTCGCGCCGGGCCCCGTGTGGACGCCGCTGCAGGCCGCGGGCGGTCAGCCGCCCGAGGCGCTGCCCGAGTTCGGCGAGCAGACGCCCTACGGCCGCGCGGGCCAGCCCGCCGAGCTCGCGCCCGCGTTCGTGTTCCTCGCCTCGCAGGAGTCGAGCTACGTCAGCGGCGCGACGATCGCGGTGACGGGCGGGATGCCGACCCCGTGATCGACGACGCGACGCTGCCCGACTCGCTGACGGCGGACGACGGCATCCCGGGGTCGGGGCGGCGCGACGCCGACCGGCTCCGGGCGCCGGCGCCGCGCGAGGACGGCTACGTCGCGCTCCGCTCGTACGCGGCGATCGGCGACGGCCGCACCGTCGCGCTCGTCGCCGAGGACGGCCGCATCGACTGGTTCCCGGTGCCGGTGCTCGACGCGCGACCCGTGTTCGCGGCCCTCCTCGACGCCGACCAGGGCGGACGCGTCGAGCTCGCGCCGACCGTCCCGTTCGAGGTGGCGCGCGAGTACGTGCCCGGGACGAACGTGCTGGTGACCCGGTTCGTCACCGGCACCGGCGAGGTCCGCGTCACCGACGCGATGACCACCGGCGTCGCCGGGCGGCTGCCGTGGTGCGAGCTGGTGCGCCGCGTCGAGGGTGTGCGGGGCAGCGTCCCGATGGCGTGGCGCGTCGCACCGGGGACGATGCTCGGGACGGCGTCGCCGTGGGTCCGCCGGACGCGGCGCGGGCCGGTCATCACGGTCGACGGCGTCTCCGTCGTCGTGGCCACGCTGGGCGAGATGACGACGCACGTGGACGACCGCGAGGTCGCGGGCGTGCTCACGACGTCGCCCGGCTCCCGGCACGTGCTGGGACTCGCGGGCACGCGGGACGAGCCGGTGTTCGTGCCCGACCCCGAGCTCATGGACGCCGGCATCGAGCGCACCGTCGAGAACTGGCGCGTGTGGACGCGCGAGTTCCACTACGACGGGCCGTGGGCGCAGGCCGTGCAGCGCAGCGCGCTCGCGCTGAAGCTGCTGGTGCACGCGCCGACCGGCTCCATCGCGGCCGCCGGGACCACGGCCCTGCCCGAGTCGTGGGACGGCGGCAAGAACTGGGACTACCGCTACGCGTGGGTGCGCGACGTCGCGTACGTGGTGGACGCGCTCACCCGGTTCGGCCTGCGCGAGGAGACGCACGCCGCGATGAGCTGGACGCTGCGCACCGTCGCCAAGCACCCGCCGTCGGTCTTCTTCACGCTCGACGGCGAGCTCGCGCACGGCCGCGCCGAGCGTGACGTCCCCGGCTGGCGCGGCATCGGACCGGTCGTCGACGGCAACCGGGCGTCCCGCCAGCTCCAGCTCGGCAGCTACGGCGACCTCATGGGCGTCGTGCGCACCTACGTCGACGCGGGCAACCTCCTCGACGCCGAGACGGGCCGGGTCCTCGCGGGCGTCGCCGACCGCGCCTGCGACGCCTGGCGGCAGCCCGACGCGGGCATCTGGGAGCTGACGGACGCGCACCGGTACACGTCGTCGGCGCTGGGCTGCCGGCACGCGCTGCTGTGCGCGGCGCACCTGGCCGACGAGGGGCACCTGCCCGGCGACGCCGACCGGTGGCGCGCCGAGGCCGACGCCATCGCCGCGTGGGTGCGCGCCGAGTGCTGGTCCGACGCGAAGGGTGCGTACGTCATGCACCCCGGCACGGACGCCCTCGACGCGTCGGTGCTGCTGTTCGTCGACCAGGAGTTCGACACGCCGGAGCGGCTGGGCGCGACGCTCGACGCCGTCCGCGCCGAGCTGGGCGCCGGGCCGCTGCTGTGGCGGTACTCCGGCATGCAGGACGAGGAGGGCACGTTCGTCGCGTGCGCGTTCTGGGGCGTGCGCGCCGCCGCCCTGCTGGGCCGCCTCGACGAGGCACGGACGTGGATGGACGAGCTCCTCGAGCAGGCCAACGACGTCGGGATCTGGAGCGAGATGATCGACGCCCGCACGGGCGACTTCCTCGGCAACGTGCCGCAGGCCCTCTCGCACCTGGCGCTCGTGCACGCCGCGCTCGCGGTCGGCAGCGACGCCGACGCGCACGTCGTCGACCCCGAGCAGGCGCCGTACCCGCCGCCCGAGGAGCCGCCGGAGCACCCGCAGACCCGCTCGCGGGACCCGTGGCGCTCGGCGGCCCCCACCGGCACCTGAGCGGCACGCCCGCGGTGGCCTAGCGTCGGGGCATGGCCTGGCAGACCGTCTCCTCCCGCGTCGTGTACGAGAACCCGTGGATCGTCGTGCGGGAGGACGACGCGCGCGCGCCGGACGGCAGCCCGGCGCTCTACGGCTGGGTCGAGCTCCGGCCGTCGGTCTTCGTGGTCGCGCTGACCGACGACGACGAGGTCGTGCTCGTGACGACCGACCGGTACACGACCGGACCGGCGTCCGTCGAGGTGCCTGCCGGCGGCACGGACGGGCAGGATCCGCTCGTGGCCGCGCAGCGCGAGCTCGCCGAGGAGGCCGGGCTCGTCGCCGCCGAGTGGGTGCACCTCGGCGTCACCGAGGCGCTCAACGGCATCGCCCGTGCGCCCGAGCACGTCTTCGTCGCCCGCGGCCTCGCCCCCGCCGGCGACGCGGCCGCGACCGCCCACGAGCAGGCCCACGAGGGCATCACGCAGGTGCGCACAGTGCCGTTCACCGAGGTGCTCGAGATGGTCCGCGACGGACGCATCCGCGACGGCGAGACGGTCACCGCGCTCGCGCTCGCGGCCCTCCACCTGGGCCGCCTCACCTGACGCCCGCCCGGACGGCCGGGGGCGCACCGCACGCGACGAGGCCCACGCCGAGTGCGGTAGGTCCCGCCGAGTGCGGGTGGTGCACCTGCCGCGCTCGGTGCGAGGTACCGCGCTCGGCGGTCGGCGGGCGCCCTCCGGCAGGTCCACCGCGTGCGCCCACTTCTCACCGAGTGCGGTACGTGCGTCACGACTGCGGTGGTCGTGACACCCGCACTCGCGACGCATCTACCGCACGCGACGAGGCCCACGCCGAGTGCGGTAGGTCCCGCCGAGTGCGGGTGGTGCACCTGCCGCGCTCGGTGCGAGGTACCGCGCTCGGTGGTTCGCTGCGACCGTCCCGCGATCGGTGGACCGGCGTGGCCGTGCCGTGCCCGGCGGACCCGTGCGCCGGCCGGGCTCGCCGGCGCCCGGCGTCAGACGCGCTGGGCGCGCTCCAGCCGCGCGTAGCGGCCGCCCGCCGCCATGAGGTCGTCGTGCCGGCCGACCTCGACCACGCGCCCGGCCTCCAGCACGACGATCCGGTCGGCGTCGCGGATGGTCGACAGGCGGTGCGCGACCACGAGCGTGGTGCGACCGCGCATCAGCCGCGTGAGGGCGTCGCGCACGAGCGCCTCCGACTCGGGGTCGAGCGCGGACGTCGCCTCGTCGAGCAGCAGCACGCGCGGGTCCCGGACCAGCGCCCGGGCGATCGCGATGCGCTGGCGCTGCCCTCCGGACAGGCGCGCGCCGCGCTCGCCGACCACGGTGTCCCAGCCGTCGGGCAGGGCGTCGACGATCTCGGCGGCGTTGGCGTCCTCGAGGGCCGCCCGCACGCGCGCGTCCGGCACGTGCCCGAGCCCGTAGGTGACGTTGTCGCGGATCGACCCCTCGAACAGCACCGACTCCTGCGGCACCACGGACACGTGCCGGCGGAACGTGCGCAGGTCGAGCGTGGCGGCGTCGACGCCGTCGAGCAGCAGCCGCCCGGACGTCGGCCGGAGGAACCCGAGCGCGAGGTTGAGCACGGTGGACTTGCCGGACCCGGACGGCCCGACGAACGCGACGGTCTCGCCCGGGCGCACGTCGAGGTCGATGCCGTCGAGGGCGTGCGCGTCGGCGTCGGGGTAGCGGAAGTGCACGGTCTCGAACGTGAGCCGGCCCTCGACGGCGCGCACGGCGGCCTTGCCGGCGTTCTGCTCGACGTCGGGCTCGGCGAGCACCTCGGCGATCGAGCGCACCGACTCGGTGCCGCGTGCGGCGACCGGCAGGAGCATGAGCAGCTGCGTCACGCCGCCGGTGATGAGCGCGAAGTTCGACGACAGCAGCACGACCTGCCCCGCCGTGACGGGGAACCACCCGGTGAGCGCGGCCGCCGCGGCGAGCACGAGGCAGCCGACGCCGAGCAGCTGCAGCCCCACCCACGACAGCGACGCGAACCGCCCGTTGAGGACGTCGAGCTCGTACCCGGACGTGCGCACGCCCTCCGCGCCCTCGGCGACGCGCTCCTGGGCCGTGGCCTCGAGGCCGTGCGCGCGGGTGATCGGCATGAGCGTCGCCATCTCGCCGACGCGCGCCGAGAACCGCTCGACCTGCTTGCGGAACGCCTCGTTGCGCTCGCGCGAGCGCCGTGCGAGCCCGTACCGCAGCAGCACGGCGAGCGGGATGGTCAGCGCGTACACGGGCAGGAACTGCGGCACCGACGTCGCGGTCGTCACGACGGCGCCCATGACGACCATCGACGAGGACAGCAGCGGGTGGGTGACCTGCTGCAGCATCAGCTCGACGTTCTCGACGTCGCGCACGACCTTGGTCTGCACGATCGACGCGGACGTGCGCGTGTGGAAGCCGATGGACAGGCTCTGCAGCCGCGCGGCGAGCGCGTTGCGCAGGTCGGCGCCGATCTGCCGGACCGCGCCCATGAAGAGCTTCGTGTACATGACGTGGTTCGGGTAGTTCTGCAGCAGCGCGACGAACGCGACGGCCGCCCACAGCCACAGCTCGCGCAGCGGGCCGCCGGCGACGACGACGTCGATGACGCGGGCCGTGATGAACGGCATGAGCCACAGCGGCGTGTCCTTGAGCGCGAAGAAGAACACCGCCGCGCCGACGCGGCGGCGGTGCATGCGCAGGAGGCGGAAGACGGACCGGACGGGGTGCTGCCCGTCGACGTCGACGGACGTTCGCCGCGAGGCGGGGGAGGTCACCGGCCCATCCTCACCCGCGCCCGGCCGCTTGGAAAGCGCAGTCCGCCATCCGGGGTCCGCCGCCACCCCTCCGCCACCCGGCCGCCGCCCCGCCGCCGTTCCGCGCCGACTGCGGTACATGCGTCACGAGTGCGGTAGTCGTAACCACCGCACTCGATGCGCATGTACCGCAGTCGGCGTGGGGGTGGGCGCGGGGAGTGGGGGCGGCCGGAGGGGCGGCGGGGGAAGGGGTCAGGCCTGGGTGACCGTCGTCGTGCTGCGCAGGGCGCGGTCCGCGCCCGGGTGGCGGCGCGGGCCGGTGAGCTCCACCTCGGCGTGCAGCACGTCGCCCTCGCTCGAGCCGCCGACCTGCACGCCGATCGTGCCGGGGTCGACGACGCGCACCAGGTCGACGCCGGTGTACGCGGTCAGGTCGGCGGGCACGGTGAACGTGACGCGCCGCGCCTGCCCGGCCTCGAGCGGCACGCGCACGTACCCGGCGAGCTGCTTGACCGGCCGCGCGACGTCGGCGACGGGGTCGGACAGGTACAGCTGGACGACCTCGGTGCCCGCGCGCCCGCCCGTGCACGTGACGGTGACGGCGACCTCGAACGCGCCGTCCGTCGGCACCTCGCCGGGCGTGACCGTCAGGTCGTCGTACCGGAACGTCGTGTACGACAGCCCGTGCCCGAACGGGAACGCCGGGGTGGGGTCGAGGTTGCTGATCTTGTCGAGGCGGCGCGTCAGCGCGGGCCCGAGGTACGTCTGCGGCCCGCCGCCGGGGTCGCGCGGCACCTGCACGGGGAGCTTGCCGCTGGGGGTGACGCGTCCGCTCAGCACGCCGGCGACCGCCCCGGCGCCCTCCTCGCCCGGCATGAACGCCTGCACGACGGCCGCCGCGCGCCCGGTGTACGCGCCCAGTGCGTACGGCCGCCCGGAGACGACGACGAGCACGACCGGCGTCCCCGTCGCCAGCACGGCCTCGACGAGCTCGTGCTGCACGCCGGGCAGCCGCAGGTCCGCCGCGTCGCAGCCCTCGCCCGACGTCCCGCGCCCGAACATGCCGGCCCGGTCGCCGACGGTCAGCACGCACACGTCCGCGTCGCGCGCGGCCCGCACGGCGGCGTCGACGCCACCCAGGTCGTCGCCCACCACGTCGCACCCGCGCTCGTGCACCACCTCGACGTCGCCGAGCTCGGCGCGCAGGGCGTCCAGGAGCGACGGCACCTCGACGCCCATGCCGAGCTCGGGGTGCCGCGGCAGCACGTGGATCGGGTACGAGTAGCAGCCGAGCAGCACGCCGGGGTCGTCCGCGGACGGCCCGACGACAGCCACGCGCCGCAGCGGCGCGCCCGCACCGGCCCCCAGCGGCAGCACGCCGTGCGGGTTGGCCAGCAGCACCACCGACTCCTCCGCGAGCCGGCGCGCCAGGTCGCGGTTCGCGGGCGGGTCGAGGTCCACGGGGTCGTCGTCGGGGGCGCCGCCCGGAGCCGTGCCGTCGGGCAGCGGCGCGTCGAGGAGCCCGAGCTGCGCCTTCTGCCGCAGCACGCGCCGCACCGCGCGGTCCACGGACGCCTCGTCCAGCCGCCCGTCGCGCACGAGCGGTGCGAGCTCGCCGAAGCACATGGTGTTCGGCAGCTCGACGTCCATGCCGGCGCGCAGGGACCGCGCACCCGCGTCGGCCGCGTCCGCCGCCACGCCGTGCGCCGTCACGAGGAACGCGACGGCCCAGTAGTCCGACACGACGGTGCCCTCGAACCCCCACGTGTCCCGCAGCAGGCCCGTGAGCAGCGACGCCGACGCGGCGACCGGCTCGCCGTCGAGGTCGGCGTAGGAGTTCATCACCGACCGCGCGCCGCCCTCGCGCACCGCCATCTCGAACGGCGGCAGCAGGACGTCCGCGAGCTCGCGCGGCCCGACCGGCACCGGCGCGTGGTTGCGCCCGCCGCGCGAGGCGGAGTACCCGACGAAGTGCTTGAGCGTCGCGACGACGCCCTGCTCCTCCATGCCGCGCACGTACTCGGTCGCGAGCGTCGCCACCGTGTACGGGTCCTCGCCCATCGTCTCCTCGACCCGCCCCCAGCGGTGGTCGCGGACGACGTCGAGGACGGGCCCGAGCCCCTGGTGCACGCCGAGCCGGCGCAGGTCGCGCCCGATCGCCGACCCCACCGCGTGCACGAGCTCCGGGTCGAACGCCGCGCCCCACGCCAGCGGCGTCGGGTACACCGTCGCGCCGTACGACGTGACGCCCGTCAGGCACTCCTCGTGCGCGATCGCCGGCAGCCCGAGCCGGTGGTGCCCGACCAGCTCGCGCTGCGTGCGCGCCAGCTTCGCGCGGCCCTCGTCGGCCGGCACGGGGTCTGTGCCGAGCACGCGCGTGAGGTGGCCGAGCCCGTGCTGCGCGGCCGTCGGGAAGTCCGGGCGCCGGGCGCCGAACGTGTCCTGCATCGGCGCGACGACCTCGCCCGCACCGCGCCGGTCGAACCAGTACGAGCCCAGCTGGGCGAGCTTCTCCTCGAGCGTCATCGCGTCGAGCAGCAGCGCGACGCGCTCGTCGACGGGCAGGCGTGCGTCCTGCCAGGGGCGGTCGGCGGGCGTGGCGGTACCGGTCACCGGTGTCCTCCCGGCCCCGCCGGCGGTGGCGGGGCTGTCGAGTCGCGCACCACGAGGGACGTGGCGAGCTCGATGTGGTGCGCGTCGGGCAGGCGTCCCTCGTCCATGCCGAGGACCGTGCGCAGGGCGACCCGGCCGATGTCCTGCAGCGGCTGGTGCACGCTGGTCAGCGGCGGGTTCGTCCAGGCGGCGAGGTACGTGTCGTCGTAGCCGACGACCGACAGGTCGCGCGGGACGGCGAGCCCGAGCCGGCGGGCGGCCTCGAGCACGCCGAGCGCCTGGACGTCGCTGCTCGCGAGCACGGCGGTGGGCCGGTCGGGCAGGCGCAGCATCGCGTCGGCGGCGTGCAGGGCGGCGTCCCGGTCGAAGGCGACGTGGCGCACGAGGTCCGGGTCGGGCGTCAGGCCGGCGCGCTGGCACGCGGAGCGGAAGCCGTCGACGCGCGCGACGGCGCTGATGGACGCCTCGGGCCCGCCCACCACGCCGATGCGCGTGTGGCCGAGGCCGAGCAGGTGCTCGGTGGCGGTGCGTCCGCCGGACCAGTTGGTCGAGCCGACGGAGACCAGCTCGGGCGTCGTCAGGTGCAGCGGGTCGACGACGACGACGGGCACCCGCGCCCGGGCGATGCTCGCGTACGTCGTGCCCGTGACCTGCGCGGTGACGACGATGGCGCCGGTGCGCCGGGCGGTGACGAGGCGCCGGGTCCAGCTCGACGCGGGCTCCGGCCGGTCGCCGCCGCGCACGCGCGAGACGGTGACGTCGACGTCGACCTCCTCGGCGGCGAGCGTGACGCCGCGCAGCACCTCCATCGCGTACGGGCTGTCGAGCACGTCGACGAGGAACTCGACCGTGCGGCGGCCGTCCGCGCGCCGGGCGCCCGGCGTGCGGTACCCGAGCTCGGCGACGGCGGTCTCGACGCGGGCGCGCGTGGCGGGGGCGACGTCCGTGTGCCGGTTGAGCACCTTGGACGCGGTGGCGATCGAGACGCCGGCGCGGTCGGCGACGGCGGTGAGCGTCGGGCGCGGCCCGGCTGCCGGCATGGCGGTGCCCCTTCCTGTCGCGGGCGACGGTAGCCGCGGCGCGTCGAAAACTTCAAACCGGCCGCGGGCCAGCACGGCACCGATCGGCCCCGCTCGACCACCGTTGACACCGGCAGCGGCCGAAAACTACGGTCCGATGGACGCCGCACTGGGCGAAAGTTTTCGACGACGAGAACCGGAAGAGGCCCGTCCGCATGAGCACCCCCGCCCCCCGCCCGACCAGCCAGGAGTGGCCGATCGCCGCCGCGATGCTGCCGTTCCCCGCGTCGCAGGACGCCCCGGCGGACACCTGGGTCGACCACCTCGCCGAGGTGGCGTACGAGGGCTTCACCGAGGTCGACCTCACGGACTCGTGGGTGCGCCCGGGCGACCTCGCGCCGTCGCGGCTCACCGAGCTCGGCGACGCCGTCGCCGCGGTCGGCCTCGACCCCGTCGCGCTGTCGGCGATCCGCCGCTCCGTCATCGACCCCGCGACGGGCGAGGACAACCTCGCCTACTCGCACCGCACGATCGACGCCGCCGCGGCCCTCGGCTGCCGCGTCGTCAGCGTCGGCCTGCACCGCCCGCTGCTGCCCGCGCAGCGCGACGCCTTCTGGTTCTGGACGGAGCAGGGGCCCGTCGACGAGCGCGACGCCGGCACGTGGGCGCTGGCGGTCACGCGGCTGCGCGAGCTCGGCCGCCACGCCCGCGAGGTCGGCCTCGTGCTCTCGCTCGAGATGTACGAGGACACGCTTCTCGGCACCGCCGGGTCGGCCGTGCGGCTCGTGCAGGACATCGGCGACGACGCGGTCGGCCTCAACCCCGACCTCGGCAACCTGTTCCGCCTGCACCGCCGCATCGAGAACTTCCAGTCCGCGGTGGAGGCGTGCCTGCCCGTGTCGAACTACTGGCACGTCAAGAGCTACCTCCGTGACGAGGACCGCGCCGCCGGCACCGTCGTCGCGCTGCCCGCCCCCATGGAGATGGGCTCGGTGAGCTACCGCACGGCCATCCGCACCGCCCTCGAGGTCGGGTACACCGGCCCGTTCTGCGTGGAGCACTACGGCGGCGACGGCCTGTCGGTCGCCGCGCGCAACGCGCGGTACCTCCGCCGCATGCTCGCGGTGGCCACGGGCGAGGCGCGCGCGTCGGTGCTCGACGCGCGCGCAGCGACGGCGGGCGCCCGGTGAGCGCCCGCGTCGCGGTCCTCGGGCTCGGCGCCATGGGGCTGCCCATGGCGACCACGCTCGCGCGCACCTTCGACGTCGTCGGCTTCGACGTCGCACCCGCGCGGGTCGCGCTCGCCGTCGAGGCGGGGGCCACCGCCGCCGCGTCGGTCGCCGACGCGTGCACGGGCACCGACGTCGTCGTCGTCGGCGTGCGGGACGGCGCGCAGCTCGACGCGCTCGCGCTGGGCCCCGGCGGGCTCGCCGGGTCGCTGCCGGCCGGCGCGGTCGTCGTCGTCACGTCGACCGTGGGGGAGGAGGCCGTCCGCGCCGTCGCCGACGCGCTCGCCGCGCGCGGCATCCGCACCGTCGACGCGCCCGTCTCCGGCGGGCCCGTGCGCGCCGGCGCCGGCGACCTGCTGATCATGGTCGGCGCCGACGACGAGGCCCTCGCGGCCGCCCGGCCCGTGCTCGACGCGCTCGCGTCCTCGCTCACCGTGGTCGGCGGCGTCGGCGCCGGGCAGCAGCTCAAGACCGTCAACCAGCTGCTGTGCGGCATCCACACCGCCGCCGCGTCCGAGGCGCTCGCGCTCGCGCACCGCCTCGGCCTCGACCTCGACGCGTGCATCGCGGTGCTGTCGCAGGGCGCCGCCGCGTCGTTCATGCTCGCCGACCGCGGCCCGCGCATCGCCGCCCAGCTGCGCGGCGAGGAGCCGCCGCTGCGCTCGCGGCTCGACGTCATCGGCAAGGACATGGGCATCGTCGGCGACCTGACGCGCCGGCTCAAGGTCGCGACGCCCGTCGCGGCGGCCGCCGAGCAGCTCTACCGGACCGTGTCCGCGGCCGGCCACGACGCCGACGACGACTCGGTCGTCGCGACCCTCCTCACGCGGGAGCGGACGTGGTGAGCCCGCTCGCCGACGACCCGGCACGGTTCGTCGAGGACGCCCTCGACGGGTTCGTCGACCTGTACGGCGACCAGGTGCGCCGCGTCCCGGGCGGGGTGGTGCGCGCCGTGGCCGCGCCGCGCACGGAGGTCGCGGTCGTGGTCGGCGGCGGGTCGGGGCACTACCCGGCGTTCTGCGGGGTGGTCGGGCCGGGGCTCGCGCACGGCGCCGTCGTCGGCAACGTCTTCACGTCGCCGTCGACCGCCGACGCGGTCTCGGTGGCCGCCGCGGCCGCCGGCGACGCCGGCGTGCTCCTGCTCACCGGCAACTACGCCGGCGACGTCATGAACTTCACGCTCGCGCGCGACGAGCTGCGCCGCCGCGGCATCCCGGCGCACTTCCTCGTCGTGACGGACGACGTCGCCTCCGCGCCCGCCGACGAGGTCGAGCGCCGGCGCGGCATCGCCGGCGACCTCGTCGTGTTCAAGGCCGCCGGTGCCGCCGCGGCGGCGGGCGCGTCGCTCGAGGACGTCGTCGCCGCCGCGACCCTCGCCAACGACCGCACGCGCACGCTCGGCGTCGCGTTCGACGGCTGCACGCTGCCCGGCGCGTCCACGCCGCTGTTCACCGTGCCGGACGGCGTGGTCGGGCTCGGCGTCGGGATCCACGGCGAGCCCGGCATCGGGGAGGTGCCGGCCTGCACGGCGGGCGAGCTCGCGAGCCTGCTGGTCGACCGGCTGCTCGAGGAGCGGCCCCGGGACGCCGGCCCGCGCGTCGCGGCGCTGGTCAACGGGCTCGGGCGCACGAAGTACGAGGAGCTGTTCGTGCTGTGGCGCGCCGTGCGGGCCCGGCTCGACGCCGCGGGCCTGGAGGTCGTCCGGCCCGAGGTCGGCGAGCTCGTGACCAGCCTCGACATGGCCGGGTGCTCGCTCACGCTCGTGTGGCTCGACGACGCGCTGGAGCGGCTGTGGTGCGCGCCGGCGCGCACGCCCGCGTTCCGGCGCGACGGAGACGTGGTGGGTTCGGGAACGGCGGGGTCGGCGGCTGCCGGCGGTGGGTCGTCCGCGGTCAGGACGTCGGGGGCGTCGGACGGGCCGTCGGTCGGAGGGCCGACGGCCGCGTCGCCGCCCGCTCCGGCGACGTCCGCACTCGGGACGTCCGGGACCGCGACGTCCACCGGGTCGCAGCCCGCGGCACCGCCCGTCGTCGACGACCGCGACGCCGCCGAGGCGCCCGCCGTCGTCGCGGCGCTGACCGGTGCCGTCACGGTGCTGCGCGACCTCGAGGTGGAGCTGGGCCGGCTCGACGCGGTCGCGGGGGACGGTGACCACGGCCGCGGCATGGTCCGCGGTGCGGGCGCCGCCGCCGAGGCCGCCACGGCGGCGGCCGACGCCGGCGACGGGGCGGCGGCGTGCCTGCGCGCGGCGGGCCACGCGTGGGCGGACCGGGCCGGTGGGACGTCCGGGGTGCTGTGGGGTGCCGGCCTGGCCGCGGCGGCCGACGCGCTCGGCGCACGCCCGGCGGACGCACCGACGGCCCGGGCCGCGCGGGCGGTGCGCGCCGCGGTCGACGCCGTCGCGGCCCTGGGCGGTGCGCGGCCCGGCGACAAGACGATGCTCGACGCGGGGGAGCCGTTCGCGGCGGCGCTCGAGGCGGCGGCCGCCACGGGGACGTCCGTGGACGACGCGTGGCGCGACGCCGTCGCCGCGGCGGACGCGGCGGCGCGCGCGACGGCCGACCTGCGCCCGCGGGTCGGGCGCGCCCGGCCGCTCGCCGAGCGCAGCGTGGGGACGCCCGACCCGGGCGCCGTGTCGCTGACGGCGCTGCTCGCGTCGGTGCGCGGTGCCGGGGTGGTGGGTGCTGCCGGGGTGGTGCGCGGTGCCGCGGCGGAGCACGACGCCGACCGGACGCACGAGGAGGGGACGCGATGAGCGTGGCGAGGATCGTCGTCGGGGCCGACGACGCGGGGCTGGCGTACAAGGACGCGCTCGCGGACCTGCTGCGGGCCGACCCGCGGGTCGAGGTCGTCGAGGACGTGGGCGTGCACGCCGGCGAGGACACGGACTACCCGCACGTCGCGGTCGCGGCGGCGCGGCGCGTCGCCGAGGGCGCCGCGGACCGGGCACTGCTGGTCTGCGGGACGGGCCTGGGCATGGCGATCGCGGCGAACAAGGTGCCGGGGGTGCGCGCGGTGACGGCGCACGACCCGTTCTCGGTGCAGCGCTCGGTGCTGTCGAACGACGCGCAGGTGCTGTGCCTGGGGCAGCGGGTCATCGGGCTCGAGCTCGCGAAGGTGCTGGTCCGGGAGTGGCTGGACCACGAGTTCGACACGGCGTCGGCGTCGGCGGCCAAGGTCGACGCCATCCGCGGCTACGAGCGTCCCGGCGACGCCGCGGAGAAGATCCCGACGCCTGCGGACGGCTGCTGACCGGCGCCCACCGGGTGCCGGCCGCCGCCGGACCCCCCGGCGCGGCCCCGTGCGACCATGGTCGTGGGGCCGCGCCCGGTCGCACCGTGACGGTCGCACCGCGACGTGAGCGGCCCCCCGGACGAGGGGCGCCGTACCCGGAGAGCGACAAGACGGCAGCCGCGGAGGTCCACCGTGTCCTGGCTCGTGCTCGTCCTGTCGGGTGTCCTGGAGGCCGTCTGGGCGACCGCCCTCGGCCGTTCCGAGGGGTTCTCGAGGGTCGGCCCGACGGTGCTGTTCGCCGTCGCGCTCCTGCTGTCGATGGGCGGCCTCGCGTACGCCATGCGCGACCTGCCGACCGGCACCGCGTACGCCGTGTGGGTCGGCATCGGCGCGTCCCTGACCGTGCTCTACGCGATGGTCACGGGCGCCGAGCCGGCGTCCCTGGTGAAGGTGCTGCTCATCCTCGGCATCGTCGGCTGCGTCGTCGGCCTGAAGCTCACCCACTGACGCCACCGACCCACTCACCCCCCACTCACCCCCACCGACGCCGAACGGAATGCCGGTGGCGTTCTCGCCGGCCGGACGCGCACCGGTATTCCGTTCGGCGCTCGGAGGTGGGGTGTGGGGGTGGGGGTGGCGACGGGCGTGGTCAGGCGGCCGTGGGCTGGTCCGCGAACTGCGTGCGGTAGAGGTCCGCGTAGAGGCCGCCGCGGGCGAGCAGGTCCGTGTGGGTGCCCTGCTCGACGACGCGCCCGGCCTCGACGACCACGATGAGGTCGGCCTGCCGGACGGTCGACAGGCGGTGCGCGATGACCAGCGACGTGCGGCCGGTGAGCGCCTCGTCGAGCGCGGCCTGCACGGCGGCCTCCGACTCGGAGTCCAGGTGGGCGGTCGCCTCGTCGAGCACGACGACGTCGGGCGCCTTGAGCAGCAGCCGCGCGATCGCGAGGCGCTGGCGCTCGCCGCCGGACAGGCGGTAGCCGCGGTCGCCGACGACGGTCTCGATGCCGTCGGGCAGCGACGCGACGAGGTCCCACACGTGCGCGGCGCGCAGGGCGCGCTCGATGTCGGCGTCGGTGGCGTCGGGGCGGGCGAAGCGCAGGTTGCCCGCGATCGTGTCGTGGAAGAGGTGCGCCTCCTGGCTGACGACGCCGACGGTGGCGCGCAGGGAGTCCGCGGTGACGTCGCGCAGGTCCTGCCCGGCGACCCGGACGGCGCCGCGCGTGGGGTCGTACATGCGCGTCACGAGCTGGGAGATCGTCGTCTTGCCGGCGCCGGACGGGCCGACGAGCGCGACCATCGCGCCCGCGGGCACGGAGAAGGTGACGTCGTGGAGGGTGTCGGCGACCGGGTCGTGGCTGAGCGTCGCGACGGACTCGAGGGACGCGAGCGACACCTCGCCGGCCGACGGGTAGCGGAAGCCGACGTGGTCGAGGTCGACGCCGGCGCCCCGCGCCGCGACGGCCGTGCGCAGGTCGGACGCGCCGGGCTTCTCGGCGACGGTCGGCTCGAGGTCGAGCACCTCCAGGACGCGCTCGAACGAGACGAGCGCGGTCATGACGTCGACCTGGACGTTGGACATGGCGGTCAGCGGCCCGTAGAGGCGGCCGAGGTAGGCGGCGAGGGCGACGACGACGCCGACGGTGAGCTCGTCCCTGATCGCGAGGAGGCCGCCGAGGCCGTAGACGATCGCGGTCGCGACGGACGCGACGGTCGTCAGGCCGATGCGGAACCACGTCGAGTACAGCGCGCGCTTGACGCCGATGTCCCGCACGCGCGCGGTCTGCTCGGCGTAGGCGGCGGACTCGCGCGCCGGGTCGCCGAACACCTTGACCAGGTGCGCGCCGGCGACGTTGAACCGCTCGGTCATCGTCTGCGACGCCTCGGCGCCGAGCTCGTAGGACTCGCGCGTGATCGCGGCGATCTTGCGCCCGAACCACCGGGCGGGCAGCACGAAGACGGGCAGCAGGACGAGCGAGAGCAGCGTGAGCTGCCACGACATCGACAGCATCGCGGCCAGCACGAACGCGACCGTGAGCGAGTTGCTCACGACGTTGGAGAGCGTCGACGTGAAGGCCTGCTGGGCGCCGAGCACGTCGCCGTTGAGGCGCTGCACGAGCGCACCCGTGCGGGCGCGCGAGAAGAAGGCGAGCGGCATGCGCTGCACGTGGTCGAAGACCGCGGTGCGCAGGTCGTGGATGAGGCCCTCGCCGATGCGCGCGGAGACCCACCGCTCGGCGACGCCGAGCACGGCCGAGACGACCGCGAGGCCGGCCACCGCGCCGGCGACGCCGACGACGACACCGGTGTCGCCGCGCGTGATGCCGTCGTCGATGAGCCGCTGGAGCAGCCACGGGGTGAGCGCGCCGGCGCCGGCGCCGAGCGCGATGAGGACGAGGAAGACCGCCAGCTGGGGGCGGTAGGGGCGCGCGAACGCGAGGATGCGGCGCAGCGAGCCGCGCTGCAGGCGCTGGGCCTTGACCGACTGGTCGCGCGTGAAGCCGCGGACGGCGGGGTTGCCGCCTCCGCCGGGCATCGAGGGGGGAGTCATGGGGCCTCCTGGGTCCGGAGGTGCGGGACCGGTGGGCCGCCGCTATTAGTGAGGTTACCTCACCATGAGCGCGATTCACTTCGGTTTCATTCCCGACTAGCCTCGACCCGTGGACGACGCCCCGCACGACGACGCCCGACCGGCCGCGCAGCCCGACGCCGCCGGCGCGCGCACGGGCGGGCCGACGAGCCCCTCCGAGGAGTTCCTCGAGCTGCTGCACGACGTGCTGCGCAGCGTCCGCCGCGAGGCGTCCGAGCTGCTCGGCCACGAGATGACGCCCGGCCAGCTGCGCCTGCTGCGCACGCTGGACCGCTGCGACCGGCCGCGCCGGCTCGGCGAGCTCGCCGACGTCCTCGACGTCGCACCGCGGTCCGTCACGTCGAAGGTCGACCAGGCGGAGGAGGACGGGTGGGTGCGGCGCGTGCCGGACCCCGCGGACCGGCGGGCCACGCTCGTCGAGCTCACCGAGGCCGGGCGTGCGCAGCTCGCGCGGCTGTCGGACCGGCGGCAGGAGGGCGCGCGGGCGCGGCTCGACGTGCTGACGTCGGACGAGCAGAGGCAGCTGCTGGGGCTGCTGCGCCGCGTGGCGCGCAGGCGCTGACGCCCGGTCGACGCGGCATCCTCTCGCCAGGCCGCGTGCCGATTCCGGACCCAGGTCCCTCTTTCGGATGACCCGCCCCTTTCGTGGTCATCGAGCCGCTAGTCTCCCGCTCGAGAGGTATGCCTCGTGCGTGCAGCGCGGTGGCCGGAGGCGGTGCTCCTCCTGTCGCGCGGCGTTCTACGTCGTCGCGCACCGTGCTGACACCCGACGTCCGAGCCCTTCGGCTCGCGCGCTCAGGCCGGTGGGGTGAGCGGTGCGTGTGCGTGGGCTCAGGTCAGTGTTGGCGGCGGTGGGGTGCCGTGGCGGCGGCCACGGACGGCCCGAGGGGGTTCTGTGGCGCGCATGGGTGTGCGGTCGTCGGTGGCCTGTGTCGTGGCGGTGCTGCTGGGTGTGACCATGGGCGTGACGCCCGCCGCCAGCAGCGCGACCACCGATCTCGACGACGACCGGTCGTGGGCGGTGTCGTTGGTGTCCTCCGGGACGCCGTCCGTCCGGCGTGCGGCCGAGGCGGCCCTGCTGGGGTCGGACGCCGACCTCCGCGCGTTCGTCGAGTCGGGCTTCGCGGACGCGCACGACGCGGACTACCGCCTGGCCGCCCAGGTGCTCGGCAGCACCGACGGGCCGGCGCTGAGGGCGGCGGCCGCGAAGGCGCTGAAGGGCTCGGACGAGGCGCTGCGCACCTTCGTCGACGGCGGCTTCCGCAGGGCGTGGGAGGCCGACGAGGAGCTGCGCGTCGTGCGCGTGCTCGACAGCGGCGGGCTGCACACCCGCAACGCTGCGGAGGAGGCGCTGAACGGTGACCCGGGCGACTGGTCCACGTTCCTGGCGACGGAGCTGGAGCGGGCGCGCTACGCCGACGACGAGCAAGCCGCCGGCAGGATGCTCGAGGGAGGGCCCGACAACTCCGGCCCCGCCCTCAGCGAGGCTGCGGACCTGGCGCTGAAGGGGACGCCCGAGGAGCTGCACGAATTCCTGACCCGTGGCCAGCACGTCGCGCGGGCGCGCGACGTCGAGATGGCCACCGTCGCGGGGCTCACCGAGCAGGCTCGGGCGGCCGGCGAGGCGACCGCCACGCACGCTGCCGACGCGACGTCGGCGTCGGCACGGGCGGTCGCGGCCGCGGAGCGCGCACGGGCCGCCGCCGAGGAGGCCCTGGCCGAGACCAAGGCCGCGGGCACGGCGGCCGACGGCGCGTCGGCTGCCGCGGGGCGCGCGGCGGACGCCGCCGTGGCGGCGCAGAACGCGGCGGGGGAGGCGTCCGCCGCGTCGAGCGCGGCGTTGCGGGCGGCGCAGACGGCGGCCGACGGTGCACGTCGCGCCACGGCGGCGGCGTCCTTGACGGCGCGCGCGGCGGCGGCGGCGCAGACCGCGGCCGCAGGGGCGCGCACGGATGCGGGGAAGGCGCAGGCGGCGCGGGACGCGGCGCAGGCCGCGCGCGACGCCGCGGCGCAGGCGGCGGTGCTGGACGAGGTCCGCGCCCAGCGGGACGCGGCTCTCGCGCAGGCGCGTGCCGCCGCCGGGGCGGCGGCCCGGGCGAGCGTGAACGCCGACGCGGCCGCCGTAGCCGCGGACCAGGCCTCACGCCAGGCGGGGGTCTCCGCCGAGCAGGCCAAGCGCACGCGGGACGCGGCCGCGGCGGCGAAGACGCAGGCGGCGGTCGCCGCGCAGGCGGCCGCGCGGAGCCTCGCGTTCGCGGAGGACGCCGCGGCGGCGTCCGACGAGGCCTTCACGTTCGCGGCGCGGGCCGCCGAGCACGCGACGGCGGCGGCGGCAGCCGCGGACGAGGCCGCGGCGCAGGCCGGGGTCGCCGGCACGGCGGCGGCGGAGGCGGCTGCCCACGCGGCCGACGCCACGGCGGCCTCGGAGCTGGCGGTCGCGGCTGCGGACCAGGCCGGGCAGGTGGCGGACCTCGCCCGGAGGGCGGACGCGGCGCGTCTGGACGAGGC
Organism: Cellulomonas sp. NPDC057328; assembly: GCF_042667215.1. NCBI lineage: Bacteria > Bacillati > Actinomycetota > Actinomycetes > Micrococcales > Cellulomonadaceae > Cellulomonas > Cellulomonas sp. NPDC057328. The sequence goes on from NZ_JBHUZW010000006.1 coordinate 25,747, forward strand.
GACCGACCAGGGGATCGCCGAGGCACGGGAGGCGCGGGCGGCCGAGCAGGCTGCCGGCGGCTCGGGCGAGCAGGTCGGCTGGGACCGGGGCGTGCGGTGGGACACCGAGGAGGAGGACCGGATCCCGGCGGCGACGCGCGCGCTGCTGGACGAGGCCGGCGCGCAGGGTGCGTCCGGCGCGGTCGTCCTGGACAAGGGCCGCCAGGCCGCCCTGGCGCTGATGACCACCGGCGGGGAGTGGACCCGGGCGGCAGCCACGGAGGCGTTGGCCGGAGACGAGGTCACGCTGCGGTCCTGGTTGGACGAGGGGCGCGTGCTAGCCGCGGGGCAGGACAACCGGGCACGTGTGTGGCACCTCGTCGACACCCTGCCCGAGGGACCGGAGCGGACCGCCGCACGGGCGTCCCTGGACGGGGACGACGCGGCCGTGGCGCAGTTCCTGCGCACGCGCGCGTACCCCGGCAAGGCGGCGGCCGACGAGCGCGCGCTGGCCCAGATCCTCGCATCCGACCCGGGCGCACGGCTGTACGGGGCGACGCAGGAGGCGCTCAACGGGACGGCGCAGGACGCCCACGAGTTCCTGCGCGACGGGCAGCACGTCGCGCGGGCGTTGGACCAGGAGGTGGAGATCGGCCGGGTCATGCGCGACGGGGGCCCGGAGGTCAAGGCCGCCGCGCAGGTCGCGCTTGAGGGGCCGGCCTCCTACGGGTCCTACTTCCTCGCCGTGGGCCAGTACGAGGCGGCGCAGCGCGACCTCGAGCAGGCCGCGCACGTCCAGGCCGTCAACAGCCTCGTGGACCAGGCGCGGCAGTACGCCCGGACGGCTGTAGCCGACGCCGCCGAGGCGCGGCGCGTCGCGGCCGTCGCCCAGGGCGCCGCCGCCGACGCCACCGCGTACGCCAACCAGGCCCGGGCTGCGGCCGACGAGGCCGCGGCCTACCAGGCAGCGGCTGCGCAGTCCGCCGCGGCGGCCAAGGTGTCCGCCGACCAGGCCGCCGCCTCGGCAGCGACCGCCCGCACCGCCGCCGCCCAGGCGCAGACGGCGGCGAAGGACGCGGCGCGGTCGGCGGTCACCGCGACGGCGGCGAGCCAGCGGGCGCGCAGCGATGCGGCGGCCGCGCAGGCGGCCAAGGCCGAGGCCCGCGCATCCGCCGCCAGCGCGGGGCTCGACGCCCGCGAGGCGAACCAGGCCGCGCTGGAGGCATCCGCCACGTACCGCAACAGGCTCAAGGAGCAGGAGGTCGCGGTCCGCAACACCGCGCCCGGCACCGGTCCCGACGGCATTACCAGCGCCGACTACATCCACGAGTACAAGAACTGCTTGAACCCGTTCAGCAGCGAGCGCACCGCCCCGAAGTGCGCCAAGGCGTACGGGGAGCTCATCGAGATGGTGCTCAACCCGGGGAGGTGCAGCGCGCCGACGACGCGCGACTCGCTGGGCTGCCGGATGGTGGAGACCCTCGCCGAGGACTACGCGTACCTCGCCGAGCACGAGCCCGAGCTCCTCGACTCGATGGCGGCCGACGCGTTCCAGCTGCTCCTCGGCGCGTGCGGTCTCGTACCGGGTATCGGTGAGCCGTGCGACGGCCTCGACATGGTCATCTCGGGCTTTCGAGGCGACTGGTGGGGAGCGGGGTTCTCGCTGGCCGCCATGATTCCCTTCGGGGGTTGGGGGCTCGGAGGGGTCAAGGTCAGTGCCCGCGCGATCAGGCTGATCCGAGCCTTCGACGCAGCTGAAGGTGCATTGCAGGCGCGGCGGACCATCTGGGACGACGTCCGCGCGACCGATTCACCGATTCCAGGGTCACAAGGCCTCCCTCGCTCATTCGAGCTGACGGCAGGCAATGTGCGGGTCTGGGTGCATCCGAACGTCACGGACCACATCGGTCGGGAGCGTGTGGTGAATTATCAGAGGAGAGGGTTGAGCCCGGAGGCCATCGCCCTCAACGTCCAGCAGCAGGTTCGTAGCCTGCAGGCCGCGGTTGCCGAGGCCACGGCTGACGGGATTCCGTTGAATAAGCCCATGGTGGTGGGCGGATGGGAGCTGGAGTTCTCGCAACGCGACACGGACCTTCTTCCTGTACTTATTCACGGGCAGCTACTCGAATGACGGATCCGATTCACGTCGTCGGTGTTGAGGATTGCTCTACGGTGCTGGTCCGGTCCGACCCGTGGGTTCCGCTCACAGTCGTGTGGAGTGGCGCCGAATCTTCGGCAGAACTGGTCCTCTACCTCCGCGACCCGCACGAGGGCTATGTGAAGGTGAACGTCGACGCAGACTCGGGTGCCCTGCGCCGGCTCGTGTTGATCCACATGCCAGCCTTTGTGGATCATCAACAGCAGTCCGTCGCTCTGCGCGAGGATCTGGTCCCCGCCTTGGACAGGCATATGTGGCCTTGGAAAGAGACGCCGGACTATAGTGAGCCCGTCCATTCCTACATCGACGTCCGGATGCGCCTCACATACTCCATCACCGACGGTCGCTTCGTGCTATGGCTCGGGGAGAGTGAACTAGTAGAATGGCTGCAAGTGGGACCGGTGAGGCTAGGCTTGTCTGGAGCGGGAGGTCTCATGTCGGTCGACGTGCCGGTGGGGCACCTCGACGAGTCCTGGCTGGAAGATTAGGCGCTCGTGCTCGTGGATATGCACGATCGGAAGCTCTCGCGTGAGTTCGTCTCAACTTCTGGGGAGCAGTCCTCCTTCTCGAGCGTCGATGTGATTGCTGTGCAGTGCAAGCGTGGCGCTGCACATTTCGGGAAGCGGTAGACGGAGGTACGGGTTGTGAGGCGTCTGGTGGGGTTCTTGGCTGTCCCGGTGGTGGTGGCCGGCGTAGGAACAGCTGTGTGGGGGAGCGGAGCGGCTGTCGCCGACCCCGAGGTGCAGTCGTCCTTGGTCGAGGACTTCGCGTACCCGGGTGCGGACGCAATCTTCGCCGAGCACGGGCTGCGGGTGTTCGCCGGTGACGGGCACGTGGAGTTCCTGCCGGTGGAGGGCCGGGCGTGCGCGGCGGACCTCATCCAGGTCACCGCGTCGCTGGAGGACGACCCGTACCGAGCCGTCTACTGCTTCCGGACCTCGGGTACGCGTGGCTTCCTGACGATGGAGGTGCCGCACACCTTCCTCGTGCGGGCCGCTGCTCTGCCGGTGCGAGCCACGGCAACGGTCCCGGTGAACGGGACCGAGGGCGAGACCGAGGTCGAGGTCGTCGACGTGCCGCCGAACCGGTCGGTGCCGATCGAGCCGGGTGGCCAGGGAGAGGTGCCGCCCGCGGTGCTGGTCGAGCTGCGGTTCGGCACCTGGTGAGGTGGCCGAGCCCCCGGGAGCAACTCGGGGGCTCGGCGGCAGATGGTGCGTCGCCCACCGGACGCGAGAGGGCACACGCGGTGCCCTCCAGGGGTTGACCTGGACCTCCAGACGTACGTGCTGCACGGATCGCGCGACCGACCCGCAGCCGTGACCGGCGAGGTGCCGGGGCTCAGCCCGGCAGGGGCACCTGCAGCGTCACCACGCCGACCACGGCGGCCGTGCCGACCAGCGCGCTCGCGGCCTCCCACGCGCGCGCCAGCACCCGGTCGGCGTCGTACCCGAGCGCCGTGAGCGACCCGACGGCCACCGCCGCGCCCACGCCGTACGCCGCGTAGGCGGTCAGCGGGGCGACCAGCAACCGCTCCCGCCACGAGCCCGTGGTGCCCAGCACCGGGAGCGCGAGGTTGCCGCCGGCGGTCCAGACGTCGTTGAGCAGCGGGGTGCGTCGCCACCAGCGCGGCGGGCGCGGCTCCCACGGCCACAGCAGTGGGACGCCGCTGCCGGTGAGCATGTCACCCGCGACGTGCACGGCCGCGCCCAGCCCGACGGCCACCGGCAGCCAGTCCCAACCCGTCGGCGCGGCCACCGTGACGAACGTGGCGAGCGCCAGGGCGAGCGCCCACGCGTCCAGGCGCCGCCGCGCGAGCCCGAGGGCGCGTGCCGCGAACGCCACGAGCAGCAGCGACAGGACCCCGGCGCCGACGGCGAGGTCGCCGAGCCGCTCCGTCGTGACCGTGAGCTGCCCGGCGCCCCAGGCGATCGCCGTCAGCACCGCGACGCCCAGCACGGAATGCGTCCCGTTGCGGTGCCCGCCCGCGAGGTGGCCGACGACGTCGCACACCCACTCGGACACCGGCGGCAGGGAGTGCGCGACGGTCGCGTCGTGGTGGTCGGCGTCGGGGGCGAGCGCCGCGCCCGCGCACACGAGCGTGCCCGCCACCACGCCGAGCGGGGAGACGGGGTACCAGCCGAGCGTGTACGGGGCGGTCGACGCGACGGCCACCCAGGCCGCGGCACCGCAGAGTGCGTGGTGGGCGCCCTTCACGAGGCGGCCTCCACGCCGGGCACGCCCAGGCGTCCGCCGCGAACGGGGTGCGGCGTGCGCTCGCGGCCGCCGAGGCGTACGCGAGACCCCGTTAGCCGTGGCCGCGCGCCGGCGCGCGACCGGTCGCGGCGGGCATCGGGGCGCACGGGTACCTCCGGTGCAGGTCAGGGGCGTGGGACGCCGCCCACCTCAGCCGTCCGGGGGACGCGCGTCAAACGTCCGGTGTGTCCGGTGCGGGCGTGTCGCGGCCGACCGGCCACGGCCGACGGGGCGACACCGTGCCGGCTCCACCGGCGCCTGCTGCCCACGCCGCGAGACGCGGCGTCGTCGAACCGGCGGTCGTGCAGCGTCCCGGTGCCCGAACGCTGCACGATCGCCGGTTCGCCGCCGCGTCGTCCCGTCGTCCGTGGTGGGGTGGCAGCGGTGGAGCGGCTCTCCGGGCGGTGCCAGCATCGGGGGATGAGCGACGACGCCGTCCCGTCCGCACCCGCCGGCCGTCCGCCGCGGCTGCGCGCCACGTCGATCACCATCAGCACCGCACGCCCCCACGAGCAGGCCCACTTCTACGCGCGGCTGCTCGGCGGGCGCGTCACCGTCGAGGAGGACGCCGCCCCCGGCGACCCGACGGGCATCACGTGGGCGCAGGTGAAGCCGCCCGAGGGCGAGCCCGGCATGACGATCAACCTCGAGCACGAGCGCGAGTGGACGCCGCCCGTGTGGCCGGCGGCACCGGGCGAGCAGCGGTCCACGCAGCACCTCGACGTGCAGGTCGACGACCTCGAGCCCGCCGTCGCCTGGGCCCTGGAGTGCGGCGCCCGCGAGGCCGACGTCCAGCCGCAGGACGACGTCCGCGTCATGCTCGACCCGGACGGCCACCCGTTCTGCCTGTTCGTCTGACGTCTCGGCCTGGTACCTGCGGACGAGGGGCGCGCCGGGCGATCCCCGCCGCGCGGCGGAGGTCCTCGCGGTGCGCTCCCGGCACGATGGACCGCGGTGGGACGCGCCCGTCCCGTCGCCGCCGCACGGAGGTCCTCGATGTCCCACGCGTCCCGTCCGACGCGCCGCGCCGTCCTGCAGGCCGGCGTCCTCGCCCTGCTCGTCGCCGGGTGCGCCCCGCCGCGCGACGACGCCGCGCCGGCGCCGTCGGGGGGCGGCTCGTCCGGCCGGACGCCCACGCCCACCACGCCGCCCGTCCTCGACCTCACCGCCGCGCTCGCGGACGTCGAGGCGCGGCACGGCGTCCGGCTCGGCGTGCACGCCGTCGACACCGCGACGGGCGCGACCACCGGTCACCGCGCCGACGAGCGGTTCGCCTTCTGCTCCACGGTCAAGCCGCTCGCGGCGGCGGCCGTGCTGGCCGCCCGCGGGGTGGCCGGCCTGGACGAGGCGGTGCCCGTCACCGCCGACGACCTCGTCGACTTCTCGCCGGTCGCGGGGGAGCGGGTGGGCGGGTCGATGACGTGGCGTGAGCTCGGCGACGCGGCCGTCCGGTTCAGCGACAACACGGCGGGCAACCTGCTGCTGCGCGGCGCCGGCGGCCCCGCGGGCCTCACCGCCTGGATGCGCGGCCTCGGCGACGACGTCACGCGCAGCGACCGGTGGGAGCCGGAGCTCAACGCGTTCGTCCCCGGCGACGACCGCGACACCAGCACGCCGCGCGCGCTCGCGGGGACGTACCGCGCGCTCGTCGTCGGCGACGCACTCGGTGCGCCGGAGCGCGACGTCCTCATCGACTGGCTGGTCCGCAACACCACCGGCGACGCGCTGGTCCGCGCCGCCGCGCGGCCCGGGTGGACGGTCGGCGACAAGACGGGCGCCGGCGCGTACGCGACCCGCAACGACGTCGCGGTCGTCTGGCCGGGTCCGGTCGGGACGCCCGACGGCGCGCCCGTCGTGCTCGCGCTGCTCTCCGACCAGCCGTCGCCGGACGCGGAGCGCACCGACGCCCCGCTCGCGGAGGCCGCGCGGGTGGTCCTCGACGCGCTCGTCGCGGCGCGCGCCGGCTGACGCGGCCGGTCCGACGGCGCCGAGATCCGACCGCACCGGCGCCCGGCGGTGTGCCGGTCGCCCGCGCCGACGTCGGACCGCGCCGCTAGCGTCGACACCGGACACCCACGGAAGGATGCCGCGATGGCGCTGCTGACCTGCCACTTCTTCTCCGAGGCGCTCGAGCTGAGCACGAGCGTGACGGTCCTGATGCCCGAGGCGGCGCGCGGCCAGATCGGCATGGGCGGGTCGGACGTCACCGGGCCGCCGCCGGTGCTCTACCTGCTGCACGGCCTGTCCGACGACGAGACGATCTGGCTGCGCCGCACGTCGATCGAGCGGTACGTCGCGGAGCGGGGGATCGCGGTCGTGATGCCCCGCGTGGCGCGGTCGTTCTACACCGACGAGGCGCACGGCGGGCGGTACTGGACGTACCTGTCGGAGGAGCTGCCGCGGGTGGTGCAGCACCTGTTCCGCGTGTCGGACCGGCGGGAGGACACGTTCGTCGCGGGCCTGTCGATGGGCGGGTACGGGGCGTTCAAGTGGGCGCTGCGGCAGCCGGAGCGGTTCGCGGCGGCGGCGAGCCTGTCGGGGGCGCTCGTCGTGGGCGGCCCGCGGGCCGCCGAGCTGCACGTCCGCGTGCCGCACGTGTGGGCGGGCGCCGACCCGGCGGGCACCGACGACGACCTGCTGACGCTGCTCGACCGCGCGGACCCGGCGGCCCTGCCGGCGCTGTACGCGACGTGCGGCTCGCAGGACTTCCTGCTGGAGGCGCAGCACGTCTTCGTGGAGCACGCCGCGGCCCGCGGTGTGACCGTCGACGCGCACGTCCACCCGGGGGACCACGAGTGGGGCTACTGGGACCGGCACATCCGCGACGTCCTCGACTGGCTGCCGCTGCGGGACTGACCCTCGGCCGCTGCGCGGCGGCCGAGGGCGTGACCCTAGCGGCCGGCCGCTGCCAGCACCCCGGCGAGCTCGGCCGGCCGGCTGACCATCGGCCAGTGCCACGTCGGCAGCTCCACGTAGGTCCAGTCGCCCTCGACCATGTGCGCGAACAGCGGCACGTGCTTCGCCATCTCCTGCACCTGGGCGACGCCGAACGTGCACAGCACGCCCGTGCGGGGCAGCCGCTGCCAGGCGCCGGTGAGCGCGACCGGCTCGGTGCCGGTGCGCCACGGCTGCGGCTGCGAGTCCGCGACCAGCGCCGCGACCGCCGCGTCATCGACCTCGGGGACGTCGGCGGCGAGCACGGCCCAGGGCGGCGGCGGGAGCCTCCAGCCGTCGCCGTCCGTCATCACGAGGCGCTCGTCGGCCGCGCGGGCGTCGGGCCCGCCGAAGTCCGCCTGGGCGGTGCCGTCCGGCAGCGGTCCCGTGTCGACGTACACCAGGCGCGCCACGCGCTGCGGCACCCGGTCGGCGGCGCCGGTCGTCACGAGCGCGCCGTAGCTGTGGCCCACGAGCACGACGTCGTGCAGGTCCTGCTCCTCGAGCAGGCGGACGACGTCGTCGATGTGGGTCGAGAGGTCGGTCGCGGGTGAGGCGAGGTGGGCGCGCTCGCCCATGCCGGTCAGGTCGACGGCGTGCACGACGTGGCCGTGCTGGCGCAGCGCGTCGGCGACGGCGCGCCACACCGAGGCGCCGAGCCAGAAGCCGGGAACGAGGACGTAGGTGGTGGTCATGCCATGACGCTAGAGTTGATTGTGGACAGATCCCGCCCGGTATACCGGACTGGCCGCACGAGTCGCCGCCTCCGGCGCGCAGGACCGTCGTGACCCGCCCCACCGCGCGCGTGCTCGCGCTGCTGGAGCTGCTCCAGACGGGCAGGCAGCGCACCGTCGGCGATCTCGCGGAGCGGCTCGGGGTCGACGAGCGCACGGTCCGGCGCTACGCCGAGCACCTGGCCGACCTCGGCATCCCGGTCGAGGCGCAGCGCGGGCGGTACGGCGGGTACCGCCTCGCCCCGGGCCACAAGCTGCCGCCGCTGATGCTCACGGACGACGAGGCCGTCGCCGTCGTCCTGGGTCTCACCGTCGCCGAACGCGCCGGCCTCGTCACCAGCGGCCACGCGGCGACGGCGAGCGCGCTGGCCAAGGTGTCGCGCGTCCTGCCGCGGCCGCTGAGCCGACGGATCGACAGCCTGCTGTCGACCGCGCAGTTCACGGTGCCGGTGCGCGCCGCCGTCCCGGCCGGGACGGACACGCTCCTCGCTCTCGCCTCGGCCGCCCAGGCGCGACGCACCGTCACGATGGACTACACGGCGTGGGACGGCCGTGCGTCGCGGCGCGATCTCGACGTCTACGGCCTGGTCCTGCACTCCGGCCGGTGGTACGTCACCGGGCACGACCACGGCCGTGACGACGTGCGGACCTTCCGCCTGGACCGCATCGCCTCGGTCGACCTGCGCGACGGCACCTACGTCGTGCCCGTCGACTTCGACGCCGGCGCGCAGGTCGTCTCGGGCATCGGGGCGGTCAGGTGGTCGCACCAGGTCGCGGTCGTCCTGCGCACGACCCTCGCGGACGCGCGCGAGACGCTGCCGCCCAGCGTGGGACGCCTGAGCGAGCACGTCGACGGCGTGCTGCTCGAGGCGCGCGCCGAGCGCCTCGACGGCATGGCGCGCCTGCTGGCCGGGCTCGGCTGGGACTTCGAGGTGATCGGCCCGGACGCCCTGCGCGACGAGCTCGTCGTCCTGGCCGAGCGCCTCCGGGTGGGCGCCGCCACCACGCCCGCACCTGGCGCGTGACGCCGGGCTGCGGAACCACTCCCGGCCGGCGGGCGCGGCCGAGCATGGTTCCGGTCCTTGACGGATCGCCCGCTTCGCGTATGTTAGGCACGCCTTACTGAGGCTGACCTCACTACGCGCGTCCCGGCAGCGGGGCGTGCCCGCCGCAGGGGAGTTCCACGCGTGCACGAGCTGCTGTCCGCCGCCACCGCCGACGCCTACGTCGACGCGATGCGCGGCACCGTCGACCGGGTAGCGTCCCGGTTCCGCACCACCACCCAGCCCTTCTCGGGCGCGAGCCGCGAGCACCTCCAGGCGCTCGTCGACGCGGTCGACCTCGACGCCCCCGGCCGCGGCACCGCCGCCGCGATGCGCGAGGTCGACGAGCTGTTCGCGCAGCACGCCGTGTGGTTCCACGACCCCGCGTACACCGCGCACCTCAACTGCCCGGTCGCCGTCCCGGCGGTCGCCGCGGAGGCCGTCATCGCGGCGGTGAACGCGAGCGTCGACACCTACGACCAGTCGACGGTCGGCACGCTCATGGAGCGCCGCCTCGTCGCGTGGACCGCCGGCCGCATCGGCTTCCTCGCCGGCGGCGGCATCTTCACGTCGGGCGGCACGCAGTCGAACCTCCAGGCGCTGCTGCTGGCCCGCGAGCACGCGCTGGCCACCGCGCCCGGCGTCGGCATCCGCGACCTCGTCGTCCTCGCGACGGCGTCCAGCCACTTCTCGGTGCAGAAGTCCGCGCGCCTGCTCGGCCTGGCCCCGGACGCGGTCCGGCTGGTCCCCGTCGACGAGCAGGGCCGCATGCGTCCCGACGCCCTCGCCATCGCCCTGCGCCACGTCGAGCAGGACGGCCGGCTCGCGATGGCCGTCGTCGCGACCGCCGGCACGACCGACCGCGGCTGCATCGACCCGCTCGCCGCGATCGCGGACGCGTGCGACGCCGCGGACGTCTGGCTGCACGTCGACGCCGCCTACGGCTGCGGTCTGCTCGTCAGCCGCACGCGCCGGCACCTGCTGGACGGCATCGAGCGCGCGCGCTCGGTGACGGTGGACTTCCACAAGGCGTTCTTCCAGCCGGTGTCGTCCTCGGCGCTGGTCGTGCGGCACGCGGCCGACCTGCGGCTCGTCGCGCACCACGCCGACTACCTCAACCCGGCGGGCGAGGAGGAGCCCAACCAGGTCGACGTCTCGCTGCAGACGACGCGCCGGTTCGACGCCCTCAAGCTGTGGGCGACGCTGCGCGCGCTCGGCGCCGACGGCATCGGCGACATGGTCGACGCGACCATCGACCTCGCGGCGGCGGTGCACCGGGTCGTCGACGCCGACCCCGACCTGCGCCTGCTCTCGCCGACCGACCTCTCGACGGTCATGTTCCGCTACCAGCCGGACGGCCTCGACGACGCGCGCGCCGACGCCCTCGTCGCGCAGGTGCGCCGCGTGCTGTTCGACTCGGGCCGCGCGCTCGTCGCCCGGACGACCGTCGACGGCCGCCCGTGCCTCAAGCTCACGCTGCTCAACCCCGACACGACCGTCGCGGACGTGCGCCGCGTGCTCGAGCTCGTCCGGCAGGCCGCGGCCGCGCTCGTCGAGGGCGACGACCTGGTCGCCGCCGACGCGGCGGTGGCGCGATGAGCGGGCTTGGTGCGGCGAGCCCGACGGACGGCACGCCCGGCGTCGCCCCGGACGCGCCCGTGCGCGACGTCGTCGGCGTCGGCATCGGGCCGTTCAACCTCGGCCTCGCGGCGCTCGCGGCCCCGCTGGACCTCGACACGGTCTTCCTCGACCGCGCCGACGAGTTCCGCTGGCACCCCGGCATGATGCTCGAGGACGCGACCATCCAGGTCCCGTTCCTCGCCGACCTCGTGACGATGGCCGACCCGACCAGCCCGTACTCGTTCCTCGCGTGGCTGAAGGAGACGGGCCGGCTGTACGCGTTCTACATCCGCGAGAGCTTCTATCCGCTGCGCGCCGAGTACGACGCGTACTGCCGCTGGGTGGCGGGGCAGCTGCCGTCGCTGCGGTGGGGCCGCACGGTGACGGCGGTCGAGGTCGACCCGCACGACGACGACCTCTACGTCGTGCACGCGCGCCGCGCCGACGGCACGGTCGAGTCGCACCGGACCCGGCACGTCGTGCTGGGCGTCGGCACGCAGCCGGTCGTCCCGGCGGCGCTGCGCGGGCTGGACGGGCCGGTCGTGCACTCGTCCCACTACCTGCCGCACCGCGACCGGCTGCGCGCCGCGGCGTCCGTGACGGTGGTCGGCTCGGGCCAGTCGGCGGCGGAGATCTACCGCGACCTGTTGGAGACGACGGGACCGGGCGGGCAGCGCCTGGACTGGGTGACGCGCTCGCCGCGGTTCTTCCCGATGGAGTACACGAAGCTGACGCTCGAGATGACGTCGCCCGAGTACACCGACCACTTCCACGCCCTGCCCGCGGACGTCCGCGACCGCCTCACGCGCGAGCAGCGCGGCCTGTACAAGGGCATCAGCGCGGACCTCGTCGACGACATCTACGACGCGCTGTACCGGCGCAGCGCCGCCGGCCCCGTGCCGACGACGCTGCTCACCGACACCGAGGTGCTCGGCGCGGCGTGGGACGGCGAGCGGTACACGCTGCGGCTGCGGCACGCGCAGCTCGGCGTCGAGCACGAGCGCACCACCGAGGCGCTCGTGCTGGCCACCGGGTACGCGGCGCAGGTGCCGGACGTCGTCCTCGGCATCGCGCACCGGCTCGCGTGGGATGAGCGCGGGCGGCTCGACGTCGCGCGCGACTACTCGGTCGACGGCGGGCGCGGGCGCGTGTTCGTGCAGAACGGCGAGGAGCACACGCACGGGCTCACCGCGCCGGACCTCGGCTTCGGCGCGTGGCGCTCGTCCGCGATCCTCGCGGCCGTGTGCGGGCGCGAGGTGTACCCGCGCGAGCAGCGGATCGCGTTCCAGGAGTTCGGCGTGCCGACGGGGACGCACCCGGCGCCCGCGGGCACGGTCCGGCCGGTCGCGCCGGCCGGCGAGGCGGCCCGGTGACGGGCTGGCGCTCGCAGGCCACCGAGCCGCTGTCGGCCGCGACGGTCCGCGACGAGGCGTGGCGGCGCATCGGCCCCGTCCGGCTCGACCGCGTCGTCCCCGAGCGCGACGCCCTCGTGCTGCACCACTGGCTGACGCACCCGGCGTCGGCGTTCTGGCAGATGACCGACCTCGGCCTGGACGAGGTGCTCGCGTACGAGCGGCGGCTCGCGGACTCGACCGACGAGCACGCGTGGATCGGCCGCGTCGCCGGCCGCCCGACGTTCATGGTCGAGACGTACGACCCGTCGCGCGTCCTGCTCAAGGGCATCTACCGCGCCCGCACCGGGGACGTGGGCATGCACCTGCTGGTCGCGCCCGCCGACGGCCCGCGCCTGCACGGCCTCACCGACGCGGTCATGGCCGCGACCATGCGCTTCTGCTTCGGCACGCTGCGCGCCCAGCGCGTCGTCGTCGAGCCCGACGTGCGGAACACCGCCATCGCCGCCAAGAACGCCGCCGCGGGCTTCCGCGTCGTGCGCGAGGTCGACCTGCCCGGCAAGCGCGCGGCGCTGTCCGTGTGCACGCGCGACGACTTCGCCGCGAGCCGGCTCGGCGCCACCACCACCCACGAGGACCCCCGATGACGCTCACCGACCTGCCCGTCGCGGCGGCGCCCGCGCGCGCCCCGCACCCGGCCGACCACCTCACGCCCGAGCACCTGGCGGCGGCGCAGCGGCACCTGGTCGCGAAGGCGCTCGCGGAGTTCGCGCACGAGCGGCTGCTCGCGCCGTCGCTCGACCGGTCGGCGCCCGCGGGGCCGGGGGAGGACCGCGCGTACGTCGTGACGCTCGACGCCCCGGGCGGCGGCCGGGCCGTCTACCGGTTCCGCGCCCGGCGGCTCGCGCTCGAGCACTGGGCGGTCGACCGGGCGTCGCTGACGCGCTCGCTCGACGGCGCCGAGGCCCCGCTCGACGTCCTCGACCTCGTGCTCGAGCTGCAGCCCCTGCTGCAGATCCCCGACGACCTGCTCGCGCTGTACCTCGAGGAGCTGTCGTCGACGCTGGCGTCGGCCGCGTACCGCCGGGCCCACCCGGCGCCGACGTCCGCCGAGCTCCTGCAGGCCGACCTGGCGACGGTCGAGCAGGCGATGACCGAGGGCCACCCGTCGTTCGTCGCGAACAACGGCCGCATCGGGTACGGGGTGTCCGAGCACGACGCCTACGCCCCCGAGGCCGGCCGCCCGGTCCGGCTCGTCTGGCTCGCGGCCCGCCGCGCCGTCAGCCACGTCGCCACCGGCGCGGGGCTCACCGAGGACGCGCTGTACCGGCACGAGCTCGACGCGGCGACGCGCGAGCGGTTCGAGACCCGCCTGCGCGACCTCGGCCTCGACCCGGCGGACTACCGGTACCTGCCCGTGCACCCGTGGCAGTGGGAGCACCGCGTCGCGGTGACGTTCGCGCCGGACGTCGCCCGCCGCGACCTCGTCCTGCTCGGCGAGTCCGAGGACGAGTACCGCGCGCAGCAGTCGGTGCGCACGTTCCTCAACGCGAGCCGGCCCGACCGGCACTACGTGAAGACGGCCGTCGCGATCCAGAACATGGGCTTCCTGCGCGGCCTGAGCCCGGCGTACATGCGCGCGACGCCCGCGATCAACGACTGGGTCGCCGACCTCGTCGACACCGACCCCGAGCTCGCCGCGTGCGGCGTGCGCGTGCTCCGCGAGCGCGCGTCGATCGGCTACACCGGCGACGTCTACCACCGCACGCCGCGGCCCAACGCGCACCGCAAGATGCTCGCCGCGCTGTGGCGCGAGCAGCCGCACACGCTGCTCGCACCCGGGCAGCGCGCGACGACGATGGCCGCGCTGCTGCACCGCGACGCGGCGGGCGACGCATTCGCGACGGCGGCCGTGCGGGCGTCCGGGCTGGACCCCGCCGACTGGCTGCGCGCCTACCTGCGCGTGTACCTGCGCCCGCTCGTGCACTGCCTGCGCGCGCACGACCTCGCGTTCATGCCGCACGGCGAGAACGTCATCCTCGTGTGGCAGGACCACGTGCCGGTCGGCGCGTTCCTCAAGGACATCGGCGAGGAGGTCGCCGTCCTCTCCGACCGCCCGCTGCCGGCCGCGGTCGAGCGGATCCGGGCCGTCGTGGACGACGAGGAGAAGGCGCTCGCGATCTTCACGGACGTGCTCGACGGCGTGCTGCGGCACCTCGCCGCGGTGCTCGTCACGGACGGGGTGCTCACCGAGGGCGCGTTCTGGGGCGTCGTCGCCGAGACCATCGACGCGCACGCCGCCGACCACCCCGACCTGCCGTCGGGCGTCGACCTGCGCGCGCCGCGGTTCGCGCACTCCTGCCTCAACCGGCTCCAGCTGCGCAACACGCTGCAGATGGTCGACCTCACCGACCAGTCGTCGTCGCTGATCTACGCCGGGACCCTGGCGAACCCGGTGGCGCGCGGGGCCGTCGCGGGCCAGGAGGCCGAGGACCCGGCGGGTGCGTCCCCTCCCGCGGGCGACGACCGGACGGCTGACGCGCCCACCCGCGCCGACGGCCGGCGGGCCGCCCCCGGCACCGCGGACGAGACTGCCTGACGTGGGGTTCGAGGTCTTCCGCGACGCGCTCGGCGTGCCGCACGTGCGCGCGTCCGACGAGCGCGCGCTGGCGTACGGCCAGGGCTGGGTGACCGCGCGCGACCGGACGTGGCAGGTGCAGACGGACCGGTGGCGCGCCGAGGGGCGGCTCGCCGAGCACGTCGGCGAGGCCGGGGTCGCGTGGGACGTCGTCGCACACCGCCTGCGCCTGCCCGACACCGCGCAGCGCGCCTACGCGGCGCTCGGCGACGACGACCGCGCGTGGGTCGACGCGTACACGGACGGCGTGAACGCCGGGCTGGCGTCGGCCGGTCCGCCCGTGGAGGTCGAGGAGCTCGACCGCCTCCTCGGCGGCGCGACGCCGGACGACCCCTGGCCCGCGTGGGCGCCGCTCGGCGTCTTCCTCGTCAACCACGCGCTCTTCTCGACGTTCCCACGCGTGCTGTGGCACGACCACGTCGTGCGGGCGGCGCGGGGGTCCGGGCACCCCGGGCTCGCCGCGGTCGGCCCGCTCGACCTCGTCCGGCTGTTCGACCCCGCGTCCGACGGGCCCACCAGCGGGTCCAACGCGTGGGCGCTGC
Source organism: Cellulomonas sp. NPDC057328 (assembly GCF_042667215.1). Taxonomy (NCBI): domain Bacteria; kingdom Bacillati; phylum Actinomycetota; class Actinomycetes; order Micrococcales; family Cellulomonadaceae; genus Cellulomonas; species Cellulomonas sp. NPDC057328. The sequence continues at coordinate 41,000 of NZ_JBHUZW010000006.1, forward strand.
ACGGCTCGCGCACCGCGTCGGGTGCGCCGCTGCTCGCCGGCGACCCGCACCGCGTGCTGGAGCTGCCCGGCGTCTACCAGCAGATCCGCCTCGCCTGCCCCGAGTACGACGTGCTCGGGCTCGCGTTCCCCGGCGTGCCGGGGCTGCCCCACTTCGGGCACGCGGGCGCGGCGGCGTGGGGCATCACGAACGCGGTCGCGCACGCCGCCGAGGTGTTCCGCGAGCGGCTGCGCCGGGCCGGGGGCGGGGCGTGGGAGGCCCTCGGGCCGGACGGCTGGGAGCCCGTCGCGCGGACCGCCGCGCACGTGCGCGTGCGGGGCGGGGAGCCGCTGACGGTCGACGTGCTCGAGACGGCGCGCGGTCCCGTCGTCGTGCGGGGGATGACCGTCGACGGGGCCGACGGACCGGACGCCGACGGACCCGGCCCCGCGCCCGCCGGTGCGAGGGTCGCCGCCGGCGGTCCGGGCCCCGGGCACGGCGGGGCCACGGCCGGCGACGCGGCACCCGAGGACGCGCTCGCCGACGGCGTGCTCGCGTCCGGCGGCTCCGCGGCGGGTGCCCGCACCGACCAGGACGACGTGGCCACCGGTGCCCTGCCGCGCGTCGGGGCGGAGGAGGCGCGGTCCGTGCGGATGCAGCCGCGCGTCGACGCCGACCTCGGGTTCGCGTGCCTGCGGCCGCTGCTGCGCGCGCGCACGGCGCACGACGTCGCCGCCGCGCTCGCGGGCTGGGTCGACCCGGTCAACCGGGTCGTCGCCGCCGACGCGGCCGGCACCGTGCTGTCGTTCGACGCGGGTCGGGTCGCCGACCGCCACCCCGACGACCGCCTGCTGCCCCTGCGCGCGTGGGACCCGGCGCACTCGCCGCGGCCGTGGCGCACCCTGGCCGAGCCGCGCGTCGTCACCGACGCCGTGGCCGACGCCAACGAGTGGCCGTCCGCGCCCGACCGCGACCACGGGGCCGTCTACGCGCCCGACCGGGCGGTGCGGCTGCGCACCCTGATCGCCGAGCGCCGAGGGCGCGCGCTCGGCCCGGCCGACATGGCGGAGATCCACGGCGACACGCACTGGGCCGGCGCGGGACGCCTGCTCCGGCACGTCGCCGGCATCGAGGGCCTCACACCGGCGGCCGCCGCCGTGCGCGACCGCCTGCTCGCGTGGGACCTGCACATGGACGCCGACTCCACCGAGGCCGCACTGCTCGCCGACCTGCGCGCGGCGCTCGTCGCGCGGCTCGTGACCGAGCCCGCGATCACCGCGCTCGACGTCCCCCACCACGCCGGCCCGGCGTTCGACGCCTGGTTCGGCGTCCGCGGACGGGTGGGCGCCGCGCTCGCCGCGCTGCTGGCCCGCACCGACCTCGGCATCGACGGCCCGGCGCACGTGCGCGCCGCCCTGGAGGAGGTCGCCGCCCGCGCGACGCCCGGGGAGCGCTGGGGCACCCGCCACACGGTCCTGCCCGCGCACGTGCTGGCCGACGTGCCCGGCGCGCGCGTCCCCGCCGTGCCCGCCGTGGCGCTCGCGGGCGACCAGGACACCGTGCGCTGCACCGGCACCGTGCCCGGCGTGACCGACCGCGCGTTCCGCGGCTCCGTGGCGCGGTGGGTGTGGGACCTCGGCGACCGGGCGCGCAGCCGCTGGGGCGTGCCGTTCGGCGCGAGCGGCGACCCGCGCAGCCCGCACTTCGCCGACCAGCACGCGACGTGGGCCGTCGCGCGGACCGTCGAGGTCGTCACCGACTGGGACGCGCTCACGCCCGAGCCGCTGCCCGCAGGGGTGGGGGAGTGACGGGCGGGGCGGGGGCGACGAGCTCGGAGGTGGCCGCCGGGGGCGCGGGGCTGACGGCCGCGTGGACGGGCCTGGCCGGCGGGACGGTCGTCGACGAGCGTGCGGTCGACGGCCTGGGCGTCGTCACGACGTCCGTGCTCGACCTCGACGCCGACCTCGCGACCCTGCACGCGTGGTGCACCGCGCGCGGCACCGCGTTCTGGGGGCTCGGCCACCTGACGGCGGACGAGCTGCGCGAGACCTACGGGTTCGTGGCGTCGCTCGACCACCACCATGCGCTGCTCGCGCGCGTCGACGGCGTGCCGGTCGCGCTCGTGCAGGTCTACGAGCCGGCGCACGACCCGGTCGGCGACGTGTACGACGTGCGGCCGGGTGACCTGGGCGTGCACGTGCTCGTCGGTGCGCGGCCGGCCGGGCACGGAGGCGGCTTCTCGCAGCGGCTCATGCTCGCGCTGCTGCGCGTGGTCGTGGAGCGCACGGGGGCGACGCGGGTCGTCGGCGAGCCCGACGCCCGCAACACCGCGATGCTGCGCCGCGCCGAGCGCCTCGGGGCGGTCCTCGGCCCGGAGGTCGACCTCCCGACCAAGCGCGCCCGGCTCACCTTCCTCGACGTCCCCCACCCCCCACTGCGGTAGATGCGTCACGAGTGCGGGTGTCACAACACCCGCACGCGTGACGCATGTACCGCACTCGTCCCCGCCGGTCACCGGCCGCCGCCTGCCGTCGCGCCGACTGCGGCACGTCCCGCCGACTGCGGTAGGTCGCGCCGACAGCGGTAGGTGGACCACCCGCACTCGGTGGGAGGTACCGCACTCGCCGGCCGCCGCGCGCCGCCGGTCGCCTTCTCGCCGACTGCAGCAGGTTGCACCGACAGCGGTAGGTGGACCACCCGCACTCGGTGGGAGGTACCGCACTCGCCGGCCGCCGCCTGCTGTCGCGCCGACTGCGGCAGGTCGCGGCGACTGCGGCAGGTCGCGGCGACTGCGGTAGGTCCCCCCGACTGCGGTAGGTGCAACACCCGCACTCGGTGGGAGGTACCGCACTCGGCGAGGGAGGGAGGGCGGGCGGGGAGGGGAAGCGGGCGGTCAGGTGGCGACGACGACCACGGCGCCGACCGACGTCGCCACCACCGGTGCCGCGAGGAGGAGGCCCTGGCGGACGATCGCGCCGGCGGGCACGTGCAGCATCAGCGCGCGGCAGCGCTGCCACCACAGGATCGTCGCGAGCGAGCCCCACGGCGTGAGGACCGCGCCCGCGCCCGTGCCGATGAGCAGCGCCGCGAGCCGCAGCGGGTCGCCGGTGGCGGCGGGCTCGAGGGCCAGGTACGCGGGCAGGTTGTTGACGGCGTTCGACGCGAGCGCCGCGGTCGCCGCGAGGCGCAGCAGGGCGCCGAGGTCGTCACCGTCCCCGGCCGCCGACGCGGCCAGCACCGCACCGCCGTGCACGCGCAGCGTCTCGACGACCACGAACAGGCCGGCCACCACGAGCACGGTGCGCCAGGGCACCAGCCGGGGGAGCGGTGCCGGCCACGGCCGCCGGCGCACGACCGTGGCGACGGCGAGCACGACGGCGGCCGCCCCGCCGGCCACCACCGGCTCGACCCCCGCGACGAACGCCACCGCCATGACGGCCGTGACCGCCGCCGCGACGACGAGCAGGGGGCGGTCCGGTGCGGGACGCGCGGGTGCGGCCTCGTACCGCCCGGCGAGGGCCCGCCGGTCGCGCACCGCGAGCAGTGCGACGGTGACGACGACGGCGGTCAGCGCGGGCGCCCACATGAGCGCGAGGTAGTCGGCCCCGGTCGCGCGCAGCGCCCGGTCGGCGAGCAGGTTCGTGAGGTTGGAGACCGGCAGCACGAGCGACGCCGTGTTGGCGAGCGCGACGACGACGAGCGCGAACCGCAGCGGGTCGGACCCGGTGCGCCGGGCGAGCGCGACGACGACGGGCGTCAGCAGCACCGCCGTGGTGTCGAGCGAGAGGACGGCCGTCGAGAGGGTCGCCAGCACGACGACGAGCAGCCACAGCACCCAGCGCCGCCCGCCCGCGAGCCGCGACGTGGCCGCGGCGGCCGCCTCGAACAGCCCGGCGCCGGCGCACAGCTCCGCGACCACGGTCAGCGCGACGAGGAAGAGCAGCACGGGCCCGGTGCGCTCGAGCAGGTCCCGGGCGTCCCCGCCGGGCAGCGCACCCGTCACCACGAGCACGGCACCGACGACGGTCGCGAGCAGCCACCAGGGCACCCGCCGGACCGCACGCACACGCGGACGCTACGGCACGGGCCGGGGCGCCACCCACCGGCGCCGCGGACGCCTCCGCCGAGCTCGCCCCTCGGCTCCCGAGGTCGCCGCCCGCGACCGGCGACCTCGCCACCGGACCGGCGAGCTCGCCGGATCTGCCGAGCGGGACGGACGTGGGCACGCGGGGGCGCCACGGCGGACCGACGCCTTTGGCAACCGCGGTTGACACACGTCGAACCAGCAACCTAGGTTGACAGGCATGGAGGAGCCCCGGGTCGCCGTCGCTGCGGGCGACACCTCCGACCCGCTCACCGGGCTCCGCGCCGTCTCGTCCCTGCGGGTGCTCGTCGAGTCGTACGAGCTGCGCCAGGTCGAGGCCGCGCTGCGCGCCGGCATGAGCTGGCAGGAGGTCGCCGACGCGCTCGGCGTCACCCGGCAGGCCGTCCACAAGAAGTACGCCAAGCGGATCGACCCGACCATCGCCGTCCCCCGGAGGAACCGCGCATGAGCCGCCTGACGGACGCCGTCGTCCTGTCCCAGCAGATCGTCGTCACCGCCACGGAGGAGGCGTACCGCGCCGGTCACGCCGAGCTCGACGTCGACCACCTGCTCGTCGCGCTCGCCGCGGTCGGTGGACCGGCCGGGCAGGTGCTCCGCTCGCTGGGGGTCACCGTCGACCGTGCGCGCGCCGCCGTCGCGCAGGTGCACGCCGACCGGCTGGCCCGCGCCGGCGTCGCGGTGCCGCCGGTGCCGCCGCGCGACATGCCCCGGACGGGTGGCGGGCTCCCGTGGTCGCCGCGCGCCGACCGGGTGCTGTCGGCAGGTCGGTGGGAGCTGCCCTCCGCCGACGACCGGCCGGACCTGCGCGCGCTCGTGCGTGAGCCGGGCGGGTTCGTCGCCGAGGCGCTCGCCGTGCTCGAGCTCGACCCGGACCGTGTGCTCGCGGCCGTCGACGCATGGCGGGCGACCGCCCCCGGGCCGTCCGGGGCGCTCGTCAGCCCGGACCCGCGGCCGTGGCGCACGGTCAGCCGCTCCGGCTGGGTCCCCGCGCCGGCGGCGGAGGTCTGGTCGCTGGTCACGGACCCGGCCCGCCGGACGACGTGGGACCCGTGGTACTCGACCGTCGACGAGCAGCCCGACGGGACCCTGCTCGCCACGGTCGTCGGCCCGGCGGACGGTGCCAAGCGCGTGCCCGACGGCTTCGAGCGGCAGCATGTCGTCCCGGTCGCGCGCGAGGAGGGCCGGCTCGTCGAGTGGGAGCTCCGCCGCCCCGACCGGCCCGGCGGCGCGCCCGTGCAGCGGCTGGCGGTCGCGCTCACGCCGTCCGGCGACGGCACGCGCGTGGACCTGACCGTGCGGTGGCTCGGGAGTGGCGGCTGGCGCGCGGTCGTCGGGACGCTGCTGCGCCCGGTCGCTCGGTTCACCTGGGGGCAGATGCTCCTGGCCAAGCACGCCGGCATCGCCCGCGCGGTGCGCTGACGGCCGTCAGGACCCCAGCAGCCCCAGGTCCAGCGCGCGCAGCACCGCGCGCGTGCGGTCCCGGACGCCGAGCTTGAGCAGCACCGCCGACACGTGGTTCTTCACGGTCCCCGGCGCGAGGTGCAGCGTGTCCGCGATCTCGCGGTTGGACCAGCCGGCGGCGAGCAGCCGCAGGACGTCGAGCTCGCGTGCGGTCAGCGGCTCGGGCCGGTCGATGCCCTCGACCACGACGGGCCGCTCGAGCAGCGCCCGCAGCAGCCGGTCCGTCACCGCGGGCTGCCACAGGCGCTCGCCGGCGGCCACGCGCCGCACCGCGTCGACGAGCTGCGCGAGCGTGACGTCCTTGAGCAGGTACCCGCGCGCGCCGGCACCGAGCGCGCGAGCGACGAGCGTGTCGTCGTCGAAGGTCGTGAGGACGAGCACGGGCGTCGGGTCGTCGGCCTCGCGCAGGGCCTCGAGGGTCGCGATGCCGTCGCGGCGCGGCATCTGCAGGTCGAGCAGGAGGACGTCGGGCCGGTGCTCCGCGACGAGCGCGAGCGCCTCGTCCCCGTCGGCGCCCTCGGCGACCACGTCGACGGTGTCGGACAGCCCGAGCAGCCCGCGGACGCCCTGCCGCACGAGCGTCTGGTCGTCGACCAGGACGACGCGGATCACGTCGGCACCCGCGCCGTCACGCGGAACCCCCGGCCCGGCCCCGGGTCGACGACGAGCGTGCCGCCCAGCGCCGTCACCCGCTCCTGCATGCCGCGCAGCCCGTGCCCGGGCTCCCACGCGATCGCGCCGGGCCCGTCGTCGTGCACGTCGACCTCGACGACGCCGTCGCCGTCCCGTCGCACGTGCACCGCCAGCCGCGTCGCACCGGGCGCGTGGCGCAGCGCGTTCGTCGCCGCCTCCTGCACGCACCGGACGACGGCGACGAGGTGCGCGTCGTCGAGGTGCACCGCCGCGTCGACCGACAGCGACGTCGCGAGCCCGGGCAGGTCGAGGACGTCGCGCAGCGCCGGCTCCAGCCCGCCCGCCGCGCCGCCGCGCAGCTCGCCGACGACCGTCCGCACGTCCCGCAGCAGGTCCTTGGCCACCGTGCGCGCCCGGCCGACGTGCTCCGCGGCCGCGCCGTCGACGCGGTGCGACGCGATCTCCAGCTCGAGGGCGAGCGCCGTGAGCTGGTGCCCGATGACGTCGTGCAGGTCCCGCGCGATGCGCAGCCGCTCGGCGTCCCGGCTGGTGACGGCGAGCAGGGCGCTCGTGGCGCGCAGGTCGGCGTGCGCGGCGGCGAGGTCCGCGTGCACCGCGGCGAGGTCGGCGTGCGCGGCGTCGGCCTCCGCCCGGGCCTGCGCCTCCCGCAGGGCCGTCCGGACGGTGATGGCGGCGAACGTCTGGAACGCCGCGTAGACGACCACCGTGAACGGCACGCCCACCACGCCCCGGCCGGCGAGCGCCGCGCCCACCGCCGTCGCGAGCGACTGCACCGTGACGAGCGCGACGAGCCCGGGCGTGCCGAGCGCCGCGCTCGCGGCGGCCGTGGTCACGACGAAGAGCACGGGCGTCCAGTCGGCCGTCGGGTTCGCGACCCACGCGACCGACGCCGCCACGACGAGGACGACGACGAGCACCCGCTCCGGCGGCGGCCGGCGCAGCCGCACGACCTCCGCGTCGACCGCGAACACCGCCGCGTACACGAGGAAGGCCGCCCACCAGACGGTGCGCGCGGCGACCGGCACGTCGGAGAGCGCCACGTCCGCCACGAGCTGCGCGACGCCGACGGCGAGGACGGCGACCACGCCGGCGCCGGCCCCGAGGCGGTCGGCGGGGGTGGGTGCGGCGGGCGGGCCCGGGTCCGGGCCGTCGGCCGCCGCTCCCGCGCCCGCCGGCGTGCCCCTCCGCACGGCGTCCACCCGGCGACCGTAGCGCGGTGCCCGCGGGCCCGGGAGTGCCGGAGGTCATGGTCGGACCCGGTGACCGCCGGCACGTCCGCGGCACCTCTGCGCGTCCCTAGCGTCGATCGCGTCGCACCGGCACCCGCAGGGGGGTGGCGGGCGGACGAGGGAAGGGGCCGGCCGTGGGCGCGGTGCTGGAGCTGGAGGGCGTGCACAAGGAGTACGCGGGCGTCCCGGCGCTCGACGGGCTCGACCTGCGGGTCGAGGAGGGGGAGCTGGTCGCGGTGCTCGGGCCCAACGGCGCGGGCAAGACGACGACGTTCGAGCTGCTGCTGGGGCTCGTGCGGCCGACGCGGGGGAGCGTCCGGGTGCTCGGCGGGCGACCGGGGGCGCGGCGGGGGCGCGTCGGCGCGATGCTGCAGGGCGCCGGCCTGCCGGAGCAGGTCACCGTGCGCGAGCTCGTCGGGCTCGTGGGCCGCGCGTACCCGCGGGCGTACCGGACCGACGACGTGCTGGCGCGCACCGCGCTGACCCGGCACGCCGACAAGGTCGTCACGGCCCTGTCCGGCGGCGAGCGCCAGCGGCTGCTGCTGGCGATGGCGCTGGTCGGCGCGCCCGACCTGCTCCTGCTCGACGAGCCGACGGCCGCGATGGACGTCGCGTCCCGGCGCGCCTTCTGGGACCGGGCCCGCGAGAGCGTCGCCGACGGCGCGACCGTCGTGTTCGCCACGCACGACCTGCTCGAGGCGCAGGGCGTCGCGGACCGCGTCGTGGTCGTCGCCGACGGCCGGGTGCGCGCCGACGCCACCCCCGACGCCCTCACCCACCACGGGCGGGACGACCTCGAGGAGGTCTTCCTCACCCTCACGCAGGAGCGCACGAGCGCCGGACCGGACGGAGAGGACCGATGACCACCACCGCACGCACGACCCCGGGCTCGCCGGGGCCCGGCTCGCGCCACGCCGGGACGCAGCACGCCGGCACGCGTCGCACCGGGGGCGTCGCCGGGCTGCTGGCCCGGACCGTCGTCGTCGGCCTGCGCTCGTCGTTCCGCGACGCGGAGTTCGCGGTCGGTGCCGTCGCCGTGCCGGTGCTGCTGTACGCGATGTTCGGGCTGCCGAACGCGTCGTCGACCCTGCCCGGCGGCACCCGCGTCGGGCTCGCGATGCTCGTCTCGCTCACCGCCTACGGGGTGGTGTCGCTCGCGCTCTTCACGTTCGGCGAGAACGTCGCCAAGGACCGCGGCCGCGGGTGGCTGCGCACGCTGCGGGCGACGCCGTTCCCGACGGGCGTGTACCTGGCCGGGACGTCCCTGACCGCGGCGGTGCACGCCGTGCTCATCGTGCTCAGCACGGGGCTGCTCGCCGCGACCGCCGGCGGCGTCCGGCTGGACGCGGGCCGGTGGCTGGCGTTCGGGGCGTTCATGTCCGCCGGTGTGCTGCTCTTCAGCACGCTGGGGTTCGCCATCGCGTTCCTCGCGCGGCCGCGGGCGGCGACGGTCGTCGCGAACCTGCTGTTCCTGCCCCTGGCGTTCGCGTCCGGGTTCTTCATGCCGCTGTCCGAGCTGCCCGCCGTGATGAGCGACGTCGCGCCGTACCTGCCGACGTTCCACTTCGGCCAGCTCGCGTACGGGCTGGTCATGCCGGCGGACGACGTCGTGGCGTTCACCGGGGCGGCGACGCAGCCGGTGGCGCTGCACCTGGCATGGGTGCTCGGCAGCGCGGTGCTGCTCGGGGCGGTGGCGCTGCTGGCGGCGCGGCGCGAGGCGGTCACCCGCCGCGGCTGACGGCAATCCCGGGCCCGCCGTCCCCGGCCGCTCGAGCCTGTCGACGTGGTCGTCGCCGGGGACCACGTCGACAGACTTGCGCCGACCTCCTCGGCGTCAGGCGGACGGGCGGCCGGTCACCCGGTCGAGCAGGAGGACGGCGATGTCGGCCACCTCCGGCACGCCCGGGCGGGCCACCGGTGCGCCGGGGGTCGCCGTGCCGCGGGGGTCGCCCGCCGCCGGCGCGGCGACCGGCTCGCCGGCGTCCGCCGCCCGGGCGGTCGCCGCGACGCCGTCCGACAGCATCACCGTGCAGAACGGGCACGCGGTGGCGATGGCGCCCGCCCCCGTCGCGACCGCCTCGGCGGCCCGGACCGTGCCGATGCGCTCGCCGAGGCTCTCCTCCATCCACATGCGGGCGCCGCCGGCGCCGCAGCAGAAGGACGTCTCCTTGTTCCGGGGCATCTCGGCCAGCGTGACGCCGGGAACGGCCGCGACGAGGTCGCGCGGCGGCGTGTAGACCTCGTTGTGCCGGCCGAGGTAGCAGGGGTCGTGGTAGGTCACGGTCGTGCCCGTGCCGTCGTCCCCGGTGCCGGGGGCGAAGCGCAGCCGCCCCTCGCCGACGAGCCGGTCGAGCAGCTGCGTGTGGTGCACGACGTCGAACCGGCCGCCCATCGCGGGGTACTCGCGGGACAGCGTGTTGAAGCAGTGCGCGCACGTCACGACGACGCGCTGCGCGCCGACCTCGGTGAGCGTCTCGACGTTCTGGCTCGCGAGCATCTGGTAGAGCAGCTCGTTGCCGGCGCGGCGGGCGGGGTCGCCGGTGCACGTCTCGCCGTCGCCGAGCACCGCGAACGAGACGCCCGCGACGTGCAGCAGCTCCGCCACCGCGCGGGTCGTCCGCTTCGCGCGGTCCTCGAACGCGCCGGCGCACCCGACCCAGAACAGGTAGTCGACCTCCGCGGCCGACTCGACGTCGACGCCGACCACCGGGACGTCGAACGGCAGCCCCTTCGCCCAGTCGAGGCGCTGCCGCGCCGGCAGCCCCCACGGGTTGCCGCGGCGCTCGAGCTTGGTGAACGTGCCGCCGAGCTCGGCGGGGAACGCCGACTCCATGAGCACCTGGTAGCAGCGGATGTCGACGAGCGTGTCGACGTGCTCGATGTCGACCGGGCACTGCTGCACGCAGGCGCCGCACGTCGTGCAGGACCACAGGACGTCGGGGTCGATCACGCCCGCGCCGACGAGGTCGACGCCGAGGTGCGGGTCGGCCGTGGCCTCCGGCGTCGCACCCGCGGCCCGTGCCGCCGTCACCCAGGGCGCGGTCGCGGCGGCGTGGTCGCGCAGCGCGGTCATGACGAGCTTGGGGTTGAGCGGCTTGCCGGTGGCCCACGCCGGGCACTGCTCCTGGCAGCGGCCGCACTCGGTGCAGGTGGACGTGTCGAGCAGCTGCTTCCAGGTGAGGTCCTCGACCGCGCCGGCGCCGAGGCGGAGGTCGTCGGGCAGGTCCTCGGCGGCCGTGAGGTCGAGCGGCTCCCCGTCGGGACCGCGCAGCGGCGCGAGCGGGCCGAGCGCCGGTGCGCCGTCGGGCTCGCGGCGCGCGTACACGTTCACGACCGCGAGGAACCGGTGCCACGCGATGCCGGCCGTCGGCGAGAGGCCGACGAACACGAACCAGCCCATCGACACGAGGATCTTCACGGTGGCGACCACGAGGACCGCCGCCTCGAGCGTCGCCGCCTGCGTCCCCGTCCACGCCGCGCCGAACCACGCGGTGAGCGGGAAGTGCAGCGCGGTCGCCCACGGCTCGCCGTCCTGCACGCCCAGCGCGTACTCGAGGCCGCGCAGCACCAGCACCGCGAGCACGACGAGCCAGATCGTCGCCTCGACGACGTACGCCCAGCGCATGTTCGACCGGAAGAACCGGGACCGCCGCTGCTGCGCGGTCGCGGGCTGCGGCGCGCCGCCCGCGTGCGGGACGGCCTCGTCGCCCGCCTCGGCCCCCGTCGTCACCGGCACCGCCGGACGCGGCCGGGCGCGCAGCCGGACCGACGTCAGGTAGGCGATGCCCACGAGGCCCAGCCACGCGAACGCCTCGACCGCCCACTCGAGCGGCGGCCAGTGCCCGAGGACCGGCAGCCCGTACCGGGGGTCGACCAGCTGCCCGTAGCCCGTCAGCAGCGTGACGACCAGGACGGGGAACGACACCATGACGACCCAGTGCGCCGCGCGGACCGCCGGCCGCTGCTGGAAGCGCCCGTGCCCGACGACCTCGCGCACCAGCGTGCCCAGCCGCACACCCGCCGGCCCCGACCGCCCGGGCGCCGCGCGTCCGATGCGCACGGTCCGCACGATCACCACGACGCCGCGCACGAACGCGGCCACGCCGACGGCGGTGGCGACCGACGCCAGCACGACGCACACCAGCTGCAGGGGGCTCACCCGGCTCACGCTAACGGCCGCCGACGACGGGGGACCCGGCCGTCCGACCCAGGTGCACGGGTGCCGCGTCCCGCAGGGCTGTGGGCGGCTCGACGGCGCGACGGGCGGCCCCCACGACCGCTCGACCCGCCCACAGCCCGCGCGACGGCGACCTCGTCCACCGGCATCCCGGCGCCCGCTTGCCGACGCCACGGGTGCGCGCAGCATGGACGGCATGGAGACCTACGTCATCCCCGTCACGTTCCCCGACCTCGACACGGCCAAGCGGGACGGGGACACGTTCCTCGACCGGCTGCGCACCGCCGGCCTCACCGCCGAGATGCCGGACGGCCTGCACGACGACGGCGAGGAGGGTGCGGGTCGCCCGGACCCCGGCCCGACCACGGTCGAGCTGCGCGTGCGCGCCGCCGACGGCGACGAGGCGCGGCGGCAGGTCCAGACCGTCATGGACGGCCAGTTCCCGCCCGGCATGCTGCTGCTCGGCGACCCGATCCAGGTCTGACGGCACGCCGCCGCAGCGGGCGTGCCGTCGCCGCCGACCCCGCCGGGTCGGCATGGTCCCGGGTCGGGGTGCCCGTCGATGTCACAAGGAGTGCTCGACGATCGCTTGGTAGAGTGGTGACGTCCCCCTTGCCCATCTCGACGGCGCTCTCGCGTCGCCGTGCATGGCCGCACCTTCGACACCCGGCCGCCGGCTCCCCCCGGACGGTCCCGGGGCGCGCGCCCCCCGCCGCCGCCCCGGTCGGGCCACATCGCACCACCCCGACCACCGCCCCCGACCAGGACGGAGAGCCGGACGTTGCTGCTGCTGCTGACCGTGCACCTCGCAGCGGCCCTCGTCGCGCCCGCGCTCGTCTCCTGGCTGGGACGCAAGGCGTTCCTGCTGCTGGCCCTCGTGCCCGCGTCCGCCGCCGCCTGGGCGCTGGCGCAGACCGCCGCCGTGCGCGACGGCCGCGGCGCCGTCGAGGTGGTCGAGTGGATCCCGACGCTGGGGCTCGAGCTCGCCTTCCGTCTCGACACGCTGTCGTGGCTGATGACGGTCGTCGTGGGCGGTGTCGGGGCGCTGGTCCTCGTGTACTGCTCGGCGTACTTCACGTCGACGGCGTCGGGCCTCGGCCGGTTCGCGGGCGTGTTCACGGCCTTCGCGGGCTCGATGCTCGGGCTGGTCACGGCCGACGACATGCTGCTGCTGTTCGTGTTCTGGGAGCTGACGACGGTGACGTCGTACCTGCTCATCGGGCACTACGCGGACCGCAAGGCGAGCCGCCGGGCGGCCATGCAGGCGATCGTCGTCACCACGGCGGGCGGCCTGGCGATGCTCGTCGGCGTGGTGCTGCTCGGCGAGCAGGCCGGCACGTACTCGCTGTCCGGGCTGCTGGCCGACCCCCCGCGCGAGGGCGGGCTCGTCGTCGCCGCGGTCGCGTGCCTGCTGGCCGGCGCCGTCACGAAGTCGGCGCTCATCCCGTTCCACTTCTGGCTGCCCGCCGCGATGGCCGCGCCGACGCCGGTCAGCGCGTACCTGCACGCCGCGGCGATGGTGAAGGCCGGTGTGTACCTCGTCGCGCGCTTCGCCCCCGCGTACGCCGACCAGCCCGTGTGGCAGTGGTCGGTCGTGCTGCTGGGCGGCGGCACCCTGCTCCTCGGCGGCTACCGCGCGCTGCGCCAGCACGACCTCAAGCTGGTCCTCGCGTTCGGCACGGTGAGCCAGCTCGGCCTCATCATCCTGCTCGTCGGGCAGGGCACGCAGGGCGCGGCGCTGGCGGGCCTCGCCATGCTCGGCGCCCACGCCATGTTCAAGGCGGCGCTGTTCCTCGTCGTCGGCGTCGTCGACGCCGCGTGCGGCACGCGCGACCTGCGCCGCCTGTCGGGCGTCGGGCGGGAGCTGCCGTGGACGGCCGCCGCCGGCGCGCTCGCCACCGCGTCGATGATCGGCCTGCCGCCGTTCGCCGGCTACGTCGCCAAGGAGGCCGGGCTCGAGGCGCTGCTGCACGCGGAGGGCGACCCGCTCGGCTGGGTCGTGCTCGGTGCGGTGGTCGTGGGCTCCGCCCTCACCGTGGCGTACGGGCTGCGGCTGTGGTGGGGCGCGTTCGCGACCAAGTCCGCGGTGCTCACCAAGGCGCAGACGGACGACGGCGAGGGCGGCACGACGACGACGTCGCTCGCCGACGGCGGGCACGAGTCGTCGACGCCCGCACGGATCACGCACCCCTCGATGCTGCTGGTGTGGCCCGCGCTCGTGCTGGCGGTGCTGGGCGTGCTCGTCGCGCTGCTGCCGGGGCTCGGGGAGGAGCTGCTGCTGCCGCACGCGTCGACGTACCCGCACGGCGAGCCGGGGCACCTCGTGCTGTGGGCCGGGATCACGCCGGCGTTCTGGCTCACGGTCGCGATCCTCGGCACCGGTGCGCTGCTGTTCGTGGCGCGGGACCGGGTCGAGCGCTGGCAGGCGCGCGTGCCGGGCGTCCTCGAGGCCGACCGCGTCTACCGCCGGTCCATGCGGCGCCTGGACGACCTCGCCGCGGACGTCACCGCGCTCACCCAGCGCGGCTCGCTGCCCGTGTACCTCGGCATCATCCTGGTCGCCTGGGTGACGGTCGTCGGCACGGCCCTGCTCACGGGCACGTCGTGGCCCGTCGCGGTGCGCCCGTGGGACTACGCCGCGCAGGGCGTCTTCGGCGCCGTCGTCGTCGTGTCGGCGGTGCTCGCGGCGCGCGCGCGTCGCCGGCTGAAGGCGATCATCCTGCTCGGCATCGGCGGGTACGCGCTCGCCGGGCTCTTCCTGCTGCACGGCGCCCCCGACCTCGCGCTCACGCAGGTGCTGGTCGAGACCATCTCGCTCGTCGTCTTCGTGCTCGTGCTGCGACGCCTGCCCCCGTACTTCTCCGACCGGCCGCTCGCGCTGTCCCGGTACGTGCGGCTCGCGATCGGGGTCGCCGTGGGCGTCGCCGTCGCCGGGATCGCGCTGGTCGCCCCCTCCGCGCGCGTGCACGCGCCCGTGTCCGCCGACTTCGCGGAGGAGGCGTACGAGTTCGGCGGCGGCAAGAACATCGTCAACGTGACCCTGGTCGACATCCGCGCGTGGGACACGATGGGCGAGATCTCGGTGCTGCTGGTGGCCGCGACGGGCGTCGCCTCGCTCGTCTTCCTCTCCGCGCGCTCGGGCCGGATCTTCCGCGAGCGCGAGGCGCCCGCGGACCGCGCCGTGTGGGGCGGGGTGCCCGACCCGATGGCGGCGATCCGCCGTCCCGCCGGATCGGTGACGGCGACGCCGGACGCCGAGCCCGGCACCGGGCGGGCCGGCGTCGGCACCGGGTCGCGCGCCCGGGAGTGGCTGCGCGCGGGCCGCACGCTGGCCCCGCAGCGCCGGTCCGTCATCTTCGAGGTCGTCGTGCGGCTGCTGTTCCACACGATGATCGTCTACTCGCTGTACCTGCTGTTCAGCGGCCACAACCAGCCGGGCGGCGGGTTCGCCGCGGGTCTCGTGACGGGCATCGCGCTCGCCGTCCGGTACCTCGCCGGCGGGCGGTACGAGCTCGGCGAGGCGGCGCCCGTGCAGCCGGGCGTGCTGCTGGGACTGGGCCTGTTCCTGTCGGCCGGCGTCGGCCTGGGCGCGCTCGTGCTCGGCGGGACCGTGCTGCAGTCGTGGATCCTCGAGTTCAGCCTGCCGGTGTGGGGCGAGGTCAAGCTCGTCACGAGCCTGTTCTTCGACGTCGGGGTGTACCTCGTGGTCGTCGGCCTCGTGCTCGACGTGCTGCGCAGCCTCGGCTCGGAGATCGACCGGCGCGCCGAGTCGGGCGAGGACGAGGTCGCGGCCGACGCGGTGGGCGGCGAGGACGCGGTGCGGCTCGAGGCCGGCGAGACCGTGCCGGCGCGCGCGGCGGGCCACGCCGTGGAGCGCGGGTCGGACGACGGGCCGGAGGTGGTCCCGTGATCGACATGAGCCCGAACCTGACGCTCGTCGTGGTGATCGGCGTGCTGTTCGCCGCCGGCACGTACCTCGTGCTCGAGCGCAGCCTGACGCGCGTGCTCGTCGGCATCGCGATGCTCAGCAACGGCGCGAACCTGCTCATCCTCGTGGCGGGCGGCGCCGCGGGCGGGCCGCCGCTCATCGGCGTGACGCCCGAGGGCGAGATGTCCGACCCGCTGCCGCAGGCGCTCGTGCTGACGGCCATCGTCATCACGCTGGGGCTGACGGCGTTCCTGCTGGCGATGGCGTACCGCTCGTGGCAGCTGCACCGCCACGACGAGGTGCAGGACGACGTCGAGGACCGCCGCATCGCCCGGCTCGCCGCGCGCGACGAGCGCGCGTTCGAGGACACCGACACGGAGGGCGACGGCGAGAGCCTCGCCGAGGAGGCGGCGCTGGCGCGCGACGAGACCGACCGCGGCGGACCGGGCACCGGCGGCACCGACCACGGGCCCGCGCACGACGACGACCGCGGGACGGGGGTGGCGCGATGACGACGGACTGGACATGGCTCGTGCCGCTGCCCGTGGTCCTGCCGCTCTCGGGCGCCGGTCTGGCGCTCGCGCTCGCGCGGCGGCCCCGGCTGCAGCGCATCGTCACGGTCGTCGTGCTGTCGCTCGTGCTCGTCGTCTCGGCGGGGCTCCTCGTCCTCGCCGACGGCGGGCCGGTCGTCGTCGACGTCGGCGGCTGGGCCGCCCCGGTCGGCATCGACCTCGTCGCGGACCGGCTGTCGGCGCTCATGCTCACCGTCTCGTCGGCCGTGACGCTGTGCGTCCTGCTGTACTCGCTCGCCCAGGGCCAGCAGGACGGCGAGAGCGGCGCGCCCGTCTCGATCTACCACCCGACGTACCTCGTGCTGTCCGCGGGCGTCGCGAACGCGTTCCTCTCGGGCGACCTGTTCAACATCTACGTCGGCTTCGAGATCCTGCTCGCCGCGTCGTACGTGCTCATCACGCTGAGCGGCACGGGCGAGCGGATCCGCGCGGGCACCGTGTACGTCGTCGTGTCGATCCTGTCGTCGATCCTGTTCCTCGTCGCGATCGCCGGGATCTACGCCGCGACCGGCACGCTGAACCTCGCCCAGCTGGCGCTGCGCCTGCCGGAGATCGACCCCGGCGTGCGGCTCGCGCTGCAGGTCATGCTGCTGCTCGCGTTCGGCATCAAGGCGGCGGTGTTCCCGCTGTCGGCGTGGCTGCCGGACTCGTACCCGACGGCGCCCGCCCCGGTCACCGCCGTGTTCGCGGGCCTGCTGACGAAGGTCGGCGTCTACGCGATCATCCGCACGCAGAGCCTCCTGTTCCCGGAGGGGCGCGTCGACGACGTGCTCATGGTGCTCGCGCTCGCGACGATGCTCGTCGGCATCCTCGGTGCCGTCGCGCAGGACGACATCAAGCGACTGCTGTCCTTCACGCTCGTCAGCCACATCGGGTACATGGTGTTCGGCATCGCGCTCGGCACCGAGACCGGCTGGACCGCGGCGATCTACTACGTCGTCCACCACATCACCGTGCAGACGGCGCTGTTCCTCGTCATCGGGCTCGTCGAGCGGTTCGGCGGGACGACGTCGCTCGACCGCCTCGGCGGCCTCGCCAAGCTGGCGCCGGTGCTGGCGATCCTCTTCTTCGTGCCCGCGATGAACCTCGCCGGCATCCCGCCGCTGTCCGGGTTCCTCGGCAAGGTGGGACTCCTCGAGGCCGGGGTCGACGTCGGCACGCCGCTCGCGTACGCGCTCGTGGTGGGGTCCGTCGTGACGTCGCTCCTGACGCTGTACGCGCTGGTCAAGGCGTGGAACAAGGCGTTCTGGCAGACGTCGCCGGAGGAGCTGCCCGGGACGCGGGTGCCCGCGACGATGGCCGTGCCCGCCGGTGCGCTGGTCGCGGTCGGGCTCGCGCTCACGGTGTTCGCCGGCCCGCTGTACTCGTACACCGAGCGTGCCGCGGAGACGCTGATCGAGCGCACGCCGTACGTCGAGGCCGTGCTGCCGGACGGCCTGCGCGGGCAGGGCGAGTCCGCCGACGTCGCCGAGACCGACGACGAGCCCGGGTCCGACGACGCCGTGGAGGTGGACCCGTGAGCCTGCACCCCCGCCGCGGGTCGCTGCGCACGCAGTGGCCCACCGTCGTCTGGCTGACCGCCGTGTGGGTCCTGCTGTGGGGCGACCTCACCCTCGGCAACCTCGTCAACGGCGCGCTGCTCGGCGTGCTCGTGACCGTCGGCCTGCGCATGACGCCGATCGACCTGCACGGGCGCGTGCGTCCCGGTGCGCTCGCCGCGCTCGTGGGGCGCTTCCTCGTCGACCTCGTGCGCGCGTCGTTCGAGGTCAGCTGGGTGGCGCTGCGCCCCCGGCACACGCCGCGTGGTGCCGTGGTCTGCGTGCAGCTGCGCAGCCACTCGGACCTGTACCTGACGCTGACCGCCGAGCTCGTGTCCCTCGTGCCGGGGTCGCTGGTCGTCGAGGCGCACCGGCTCACGGGCCGGCTGTACATCCACGTGCTCGACGTGGAGACGTCGGGCGGCGTCGAGGCGGCACGGCAGTCGGTGCTGGACCAGGAGGAGCGGGTGCTGCGCGCGCTCGCGTCGGACGACGAGCTGGCGGAGGCGGGTCTCGCACCCGGCCGGCGGCCCGCACGGGCGGAGGTGCCGCGATGACCGCGATGGACGTGGTGGTCGGCGTCAGCGCCGTGCTGCTCACCCTCGGCGCCGGCTTCGCGATCGTGCGGGCGGAGAAGGGGCCGTCGATGCTCGACCGCACGGTCGCGCTCGACATCGTCGTCACGGCGATGGTCGCCGCCGTCGCGCTGTACGCGGCCGCGCGCCGCCGCGCCGACGTCGTGCCGATCCTCGTCGTCCTCTCGCTCGTCGGGTTCGTCGGGTCGGTGACGATCGCGCGCTTCGCCTCCGTCGAGCCGGAGGGCGAGGGCCGCGTCCGCACGCGCGAGGAGGTCGCCGCCGAGGAGGCCGAGCGCCGCCGCCAGGAGCAGGAGGACGAGGCGCAGCGCCGGCGCCCGCACGTGCCCGAGAGCACGCGGGACACGGTCGAGGACGAGCCGGACGCCGAGGCGCACGGCGGCGGCGCGGAGGGGGAGGTCCGGTGACGGTGGAGCGGTGGACCCTCGTGGCCGACGTCGTGTCGGTCGTCTGCCTGCTGGGCGGGGCGTTCTTCGTGCTCGCGGCGGGCGTCGGCGCGCTGCGGTTCCCCGACCTGCTGTCGCGCATGCACGCGGGCACCAAGCCCCAGACGCTCGGGCTCGTCCTCGTGCTGGTGGGTCTCGCGCTCCGGCTGCGGGAGGGCGGCGCGGTGTGGGCGCTCGTGCTCGTCGCGATCTTCCAGATGCTCACCGCCCCGGTCGCCGCGCACATGGTCGGTCGGGCCGGCTACCGCACCGGCAAGGTGCGGCACGACCTGCTCGTCGTCGACGAGCTCACGCGCGACCTCGAGGAGGCCGGCGGGGGCACGACCGACGACCCGGAGGCGGGCGAGCGCACGGGACCGGACGCGGAGGAGCGGGTCGACCCCGCCGCGCCCGGCGGCCCGGGGACGCGCTGAGGCGGCACGACCGGACGGGCGGGGCCGGGCGTCAGCGGGCCTCGAGCAGGGCGATGAACTCGTCCGCCATGGCGAGGCGGCGCGCGAGGTCGGCGCGGCGCTCCCGGGCGGCGACGACGTAGCCGTCCAGCTGCGCGCGCAGCGAGTCGTCGACGTCCCCGGCCGCGAGGCGGTCGGTCACGGCGAGCAGGTCCGCCATCTCCTCGAGCGAGAACCCGAGGGGCTTCATGCGCCGGATCAGCAGCAGCCGCTCGACGTCGGCGTCCGTGTACAGGCGGAAGCCGCCGTCGGTGCGGCCGGACGGACGCAGCAGGCCGACCTCGTCGTAGTGCCGCAGCGTGCGCAGCGACAGGCCCGTGCGCTCCGCGACCGCGCCGATGTGCATGGTCGTCGCCTGCGAGCCGTCGGTCATGGGCACATCCTGCCGGGTCGTCGGCCACCGCCGGCCGGGACGGTCGACCCTACCCTCACGTGAGGGTAGAGTTGCCGCCGCCCCAGGGCGCCACGCCCTGCCGTGCCCGACGCCGCGCACGGTCCCCGCCCCGCATCACCCCCGGAAGGGGACAGCTGTGCCTGCCGACACGCCCCGCGAGCCCGCGCCCGTCGTCCCGCGCGCCGACCCGGCGCCCACGCCCGTCCCCGTCGACGGCGCCCCCGAGGCGGACGCCACGTGGTCCGTCCGCTCCGCGCTGCGCTCGCCCGCGCGCCTGCGCACCGAGGTGCTCGCCGGGCTGGTCGTCGCGCTCGCGCTCATCCCCGAGGCGATCGCCTTCTCGATCATCGCCGGCGTGGACCCGCGCGTCGGGCTGTTCGCGTCGTTCACCATGGCGGTCACGATCGCGGTCGTCGGCGGGCGGCCGGCGATGATCTCCGCCGCGACGGGAGCCGTGGCGCTGGTCGTCGCGCCGGTGGTGCGCGACCACGGCCTCGACTACCTCCTGGCGACCGTGGTGCTCGCGGGCGTCCTCCAGGTCGTGCTCGGGCTCGCCGGCGTCGCGCGGCTCATGCGGTTCATCCCCCGCTCGGTGATGGTCGGCTTCGTCAACGCGCTGGCGATCCTCATCTTCACGTCGCAGCTGACGCACCTGGTCGACGTGCCGTGGGTCGTCTACCCGCTCGTCGCGGCGGGGATCGCGATCATGGTGCTGCTGCCGCGGTTCACCACGGTCGTCCCGGCGCCCCTGGTCGCCATCGTGCTGCTGACCGTCCTGGTCGTCGCGGCGGGCATCGCCGTGCCGACCGTCGGGGACGAGGGCGCGCTGCCGGAGAGCCTGCCGTCGCTCCTCGTCCCGGACGTGCCGTTCACGCTCGAGACGCTGCAGATCGTCCTCCCGTACGCGCTGGCGATGGCCGTGGTCGGGCTGCTCGAGTCGCTCATGACGGCGAAGCTCGTCGACGAGGTCACCGACACGCACTCCGACAAGACGCGCGAGGCATGGGGGCAGGGCGTCGCGAACGTCGTCACCGGGTTCTTCGGCGGCATGGGCGGCTGCGCGATGATCGGCCAGACGATGATCAACGTGAAGGTGTCGCGGGCGCGGACCCGCATCTCCACGTTCCTCGCGGGCGTCTTCCTGCTCGTGCTGTGCGTGGGCCTCGGCGACGTCGTCGCGATCATGCCGATGGCGGCGCTGGTCGCCGTGATGGTCATGGTGGCCGTCGGGACGTTCGACTGGCACTCGCTGCGCACGCTGCGCCGCATGCCGCTGTCCGAGACCGCGGTGATGGTCGCGACCGTCGCGGTGACCGTGGCGACGCACAACCTCGCGTACGGCGTGGGCGTCGGCGTGCTCGTCGCGACGGTGCTGTTCGCGCGGCGCGTCGCGCACCTGACGACGGTCACGCGGCTCGACGCGGCGGACGACGACGGGGAGCGCGTGTACGCCGTCGAGGGCGCGCTGTTCTTCGCGTCCTCCAACGACCTGGTGCACCGGTTCGACTACGCCGGCGACCCGGCGCGCGTCGTCGTCGACCTGTCCCGGGCGCACGTGTGGGACGCGTCCACGGTCGCGGCGCTCGACGCGATCCGGCAGCGCTACGCCGCCCGCGGCACGGAGGTCGAGTTCGTCGGCGTCAACGCCGACAGCGCGGCCCGCCTGGACCGCCTGGCGGGCCGCCTGGGCGCGGGCCACTGACGCACGCGCGCCCGCCGATCCCCCACCGGACGCGAGGTCGCGGGTTGCGTGCAAGGTCGCGGTTTCCAGCCCGCGACCTCACACCGAACCCGCGACCTCGCAGCGGACCCGCGATCTCACAGGGGCCGCGAGGGTGAGACCGGCTAGCGGGCGATGAGCTTGGCCGCGCCGCGGGTCGCCAGCACGCGCGACAGCGCGACCACCGCACCCGTGATGACGGCCGCCACGGCGACCTCGGAGAAGTTGATGTCGTCGTCGGTCGAGTCCGGTGCCGGCGGCTTGTGGCCCCGGGCCTTCTCCCAGCCGAGCTCGACGACCCTGTGCGCGACCCACGCCGCACCGAGCGTCACGCCCATCCCGACGAGCTTCGCCACCATCGACTTGTCGTTGTCGCCCAACGCGTCCTCCCAGGTCGTGCGCCGTGTTGCGGTGCTGGCACGACGCTAACGGGGTGCGGGGCACTCCGCAGTCCGGTGGGCGCCGGGCGCCGCTGCGGACCCGGGGGCCGGGCGTCGGACGCGTGTCCGACGACGTCGGTGCACGGGTCTAGGATCGCGGTGAACGACAGGGGAGCGTCGGGCGTCCGCGAGGACGCGCTGGACGCTGAGAGTGCGGACCACCGCAGACCCTCGAACCTGATCCGGGTGATACCGGCGTAGGGAGTCGGGCTAGCTCTTTCCCCGCCGGTCGTGCGTCCCCGCGGGTGCGTGCGTCGGCGTGGGACCCCTCCGCACGACGACGGAGGACACGACCACATGACCCCCCGCACCCGCACCGGTGCCCGCACCCTCGCCCTCGCCGGCGTCGCGTCCCTCGCGCTGAGCGCCTGCTCGGCGGTCGGCGGCGGCGCCGACGACGCGTCCGGCGACCCCAGCGGCAGCGCCGACGCCGGCACGGTCACGCTCGTCACGCACGAGTCGTTCGCGCTCGCCGAGGGCCTGCTCGAGCAGTTCGAGGAGGAGTCGGGCCTGACCGTCGAGGTGGTGCAGCAGGCCGACGCCGGCGCGCTCGCGAACCAGCTCGTGCTCACCAAGGACGCCCCGCTCGGCGACGTCGTCTACGGCCTCGACAACACGTTCGCGACGCGCGCGCTCGACGAGGGGGTCGTCGTCCCGGCCGACGTGACGGCACCCGCCGCCGAGGACGCCGCCGCCTACGCCGTCGAGGGCGACGACGAGGGTGCGCTGATCGCGGTGGACTACTCGGACGTCTGCCTCAACGTCGACACGACGTGGTTCGCGGCGCAGGGCGTCCCCGAGCCGACGACGCTCGAGAGCCTCCTCGACCCGGCGTACCGGGACCTGGTCGTCGTGCCGGACCCCGTGACGTCGTCGCCGGGCCTGGCCTTCCTGCTCGCCACCGTCGGCGCGTACGGCGAGGACGGCTGGACGGGGTACTGGGCGGGGCTGCGCGACAACGGGCTCAAGGTCGCGAGCGGCTGGGAGGAGGCCTACTACACCGACTTCACCGCCGGCGGCGGCGACGGGCCGCGCCCGGTCGTCCTGTCGTACGCGTCGTCCCCGCCGTTCACCGTCCCCGAGGGCGGCACGGAGCCGACGACCCGCGCGCTGCTCGACACGTGCTTCCGCCAGGTCGAGTACGCGGGCGTGCTCGCGGGCGCCGAGAACCCGGAGGGCGCGGCGCAGCTGATCGACTTCCTGCTCTCCGACGAGGTGCAGGCCGACATCCCGACGTCGATGTACGTGTACCCGGTGAGCTCGGCCGTGGAGCTGCCGGAGGAGTGGACGCGGTGGGCGCCGCTCGCCGAGGAGCCGTTCGAGGTCCCGGCCGCGGACATCGACGCGCACCGCGAGGAGTGGCTGACGCAGTGGTCCGACACGGTCGTGGGCTGACGACCCGGCCATGACGACGACGCTCGAGCGGGCCCGCCCCGCCGCCGCACCCCCCGGGGTCCGCGGCGGCGGGGTGCCGCTCGGGCGCGTCCTCGCGTGGGCGGCCGCGGTCGCGGCGCCGCTGCTGTTCCTCGGCGTGTTCTTCGCCTGGCCGGTCGCGGCGATCGTGGGGCGCGGGTTCGTCGCGGACGGCGTGCTCGACCTCGGCGGGTTCGCCGACGTGCTGTCCCGGCCGCGCACGTGGCGGATCGTCGGGCAGACGCTCACGCAGGCGACGCTCGGCACGCTCGGCGCGGTGCTGCTGGGCGTGCCGGGCGCGTACCTGCTGCACCGGTGCACGTTCCGCGGGCGCGGCGCGCTGCGCGCGTTCGTCACGGTCCCGTTCGTGCTGCCGACCGTCGTGGTGGGCGTCGCGTTCCGGTCGCTGCTCGTCGAGGGCGGCCTGCTCGGCGGGCTCGGGCTGGACGGCACGCGGACGGCGATCGTCCTCGCGCTCGTGTTCTTCAACTACGCCGTCGTCGTGCGCACGGTCGGCGGCCTGTGGGAGCGGCTGGACCCGCGCGCCGAGCAGGCCGCGCGGTCGCTGGGTGCGTCGCCGTGGCGCGCGTTCCGCACGGTGACGCTGCCCGCGCTCGCGCCGGCGATCGCGTCGGCGGCGTCGCTGACGTTCCTGTTCTGCGCGACGGCGTTCGGCACGGTGCTCGTGCTGGGCGGGCGGCAGTTCGGCACCGTCGAGACCGAGATCTGGGTGCAGACGACGCAGTTCCTCGACCTGCGCGCGGCGGCCGTGCTGTCGGTGCTCCAGCTCGTCGTCGTGGTCGGCGCGCTCGTGCTCGCCGGCCGGGCGCGGCGCCGCACCGAGCGCGCGCTCGCGCTCACCGAGCCCGTCGACGCGGCGCACCCCGTGCGGATGCGGGACCCGCTCGACGCCGTCGCGGTCGCCGTCACGGCGGTCACCGCGGTCGGCCTGCTGGCGCTGCCGCTCGTCAACCTCGTCGTCCGGTCGCTGCGCACGCCCGACGGCTGGGGGCTGGACAGCTACGCGCGGCTCGCGCAGCCGGCGGACGTGCTGCGCGTCAGCGCGCTCGAGGCCACCGTGACGTCGCTGCGGGTCGCCCTCGACGCGACCGTGCTCGCGCTCGTCGTCGGCGGGCTCGTCGCGCTCGTGGTGTCGCGGCGCCCGCGACGGCCGGCCGGGCGGCGCGCCGTGGCCGGGCTCGACGCGCTGTTCATGCTGCCCCTGGGCGTGTCGGCGGTGACCGTGGGCTTCGGGTTCCTCGTCTCGTTGGACCGGCCGTTCGGGCTGCCGCTGGACCTGCGCACGTCCGGCGTGCTCGTGCCCGTCGCGCAGGCGGTGGTCGCCGTGCCGCTCGTCGTGCGCACCGTGCTGCCGGTGCTGCGGGCGATCGACCCGCGGCTGCGCGAGGCGGCGGCGACGCTCGGTGCCGCGCCGGGGCGCGTCCTGCGGACCGTGGACCTGGCCGTGGCGGTCCGCTCGCTGGGCCTCGCGCTCGGGTTCGCGTTCGCGGCGTCGCTCGGCGAGTTCGGCGCGACGTCCTTCCTCGCCCGGCCGGAGAGCCCGACGCTGCCGGTCGTGATCTTCCGGCTGCTCGGCCGGCCGGGCGTCGACAACTACGGCACGGCCCTGGCGGCGTCCGTGCTGCTCGCGGCGCTGACCGCGGGGATCGTGGCGGTGTGCGAGCGGCTGCGCACGCCGGGCGTGGGGAGCAGCTGGTGAGCGACGGGCTGGGCGTGCGGGACGTCGTCGTGCGGTACCCGGGTGCGGCGCGCGCCGCCGTCGACGGGGTGTCGCTCGACGTGCCCGTCGGCGAGGTGGTGGCGCTGCTCGGCCCGTCGGGGTGCGGCAAGTCGTCGCTGCTGCGCGCCGTGGCGGGGCTCGAGCCGCTCGCCGGCGGCGACGTCGCGTGGGACGGCGTCGGCGTCACCGGCGTGCCCGTGCACCGGCGCGGGTTCGGCCTGCTCTTCCAGGACGGCCAGCTGTTCGGCCACCTCGACGTCGCCCGCAACGTCGCGTACGGGCTGGCCGAGACCCCCCGCGCCGCGCAGGCCGCGCGCGTCGCGGAGCTCCTCGACCTGGTGGGCCTGCCCGGCACGCAGCGCCGCGACGTCGCCACGCTCTCGGGCGGCGAGCGGCAGCGCGTCGCGCTGGCCCGCGCCCTCGCGCCGCGCCCGCGCCTGCTGCTGCTCGACGAGCCGCTGTCCGCGCTCGACCGGTCGTTGCGCGAGCGCCTCGCGCTCGACCTGCGCGACGTCCTCGTCACCACCGGCACCACCGCGCTCTTCGTCACGCACGACCACGACGAGGCCTTCGCCGTCGCCGACCGCGTCGCCGTCATGGACGCCGGGCGCCTGCTGCAGGTCGCCGCGCCCGCGGAGCTGTGGTCGCGGCCGGCGTCGCGCCGCGTCGCGGAGTTCCTCGGGTACGAGGCGTTCGTCGACGTGCCGGCCGACCCCGCGGCGGCGCCCGCGGCGGTGCGCGCGCTCGTCGGGGCGCTCGACCCCGTGCCCGTCGCCGGCACGACCCTCGCGCTCGCGGCGGGTGCGTTCGTCGTCACGACGGGCGGTACGGACGGCGTCGCCGCGGAGAGCGGCACCCCCGACGGCGGCACCGTCACCGGCACCGTCGCCGTGCTCCGCTCCCGCCGCGGCCGCACCGAGGTCGTCGTCGACGTGCCGGGCGCCGGCCGTGTGACGGCGCTCGCGCCCGCCGGCTGGTCCTGCGACCCGGGCACCGCGGTGCCGCTGCGCGCGGACGCCGCCGCCCTGGCCGCGCTGCCGGGTGCGTGGGTAACGTCGGAGCAGCACACCGGCTCGTGACCCGCGACGGAAGTGAGCAGCGATGACGCTGGAAGACCGCCCGATCGTGTCCCTCGACGTCGCCGCCCCGGTGGCCACCGTGTGGGCGCACCTGCGCGACCCGCAGCTCGTCCGCCGCTGGTTCGGCTGGGACTACGACGGCCTCGACGACGAGATCCGGCAGATCTTCGGAGCCGAGGTCCGCGAGCACCACGAGCACGCCGACGGCGTCACGCGCCGCACGCTCACGTGGCCGCACCACGACGTGCTCACGGTGACGGCGCGCGACGACGAGCCGCGCCGCACCCACCTGACGATCACGCGGCGCAGCCACGACGGCCTCGCGGCCTACGACGGCGTGTACGACGAGATCGACGAGGGCTGGGTCGCCTTTGCGCAGCAGCTGCGGTTCGCGCTCGAGCAGCACCCCGGCGAGGACCGCGTGACGCTGTCGGTGCTGGGCCTGGACGCCGGCGACCGCCGCGACCCGCTGCTGTACCGCGCCGGCCTGCACGGCGTGCGGGGCCTGCCCGTCGGCGCGCACGTCGACGTCACCCGTCCCGACGGCTCGCGCGTCGGCGGCACGCTCGTGCACCGCAGCGAGCACCAGGTCGCGATCCACCTGCACGGCATCGCCGAGTCGCTGCTCGTCCTCATGCTCGAGCCGGCCGGGCACCACCCGCCGCACGGGCGCGTGTCCGCGGTGCTGTCGACGTACGGGCTGGACGACGCGACCCTCGCCGAGGCGCGGCGCCGCTGGGCCGGCTGGTGGGGCGCGGAGGCGGCGTCGGCGTAGGTCGGCGCTGGTGGTCGCGGCGGACCGCCCGGCGCGCGCGACCGTCGCCCGGCTCCCAGACTGGACGGCGACGCCGACCCCAGGAGGACCGCATGCGCCGCTCCACGATCACCGCCGTCACCGCCCTCACCGCGGGCGGGCTCCTGCTCACCGGGTGCACCGCCGGCGACGAGGCCCCCGACCCCGACACCGTGCCCTCGACCGTCGTCCCCGAGGACCTCGGCGAGGACCAGGTCCGCGAGGACGAGCTCGACGAGCGCTTCGAGGACCTCGACCAGCAGCTCGAGGAGGCGGAGGCGGGCATCCGCGAGGAGGCCCGGGCCGCCCTCGACGAGGCGGAGGACGCGGTCGACGAGGCGTTCGACGTCCGCGAGGGCACCGCGCAGGACGCCCGCGACGCCGTCGCCGACCGCATCGACGCCTCCGTCGAGCGCATCGAGGCCGCCGCCGCGGACGCGTCCGACGCCTTCAGCCGCGCGCTCACCGAGCTGACGGGCCAGCTGCGGCGCCTGTCCGAGGAGCTGCGCGCGACGCGGGAGTGAGACGCGGGCACCGCTCGGCGGGCGAGCCCGGCCGTCCCGGGTGAGCCTGGTCCGGTCCGACACCTGCGTCCCACCGGAGGATCACATGCCCACGTTCCGCGTGTCCGGCACCGCCCTGCCCACCGCCGAGGCCGGCGACGTCGCGTCGATCGAGGACGCCGTCGCGGGCGAGGACGCCGTGCAGGTCGAGGAGGCGGTCCGTCAGGACGACGGCAGCGTGCAGTTCACGCTGCACGTCGACGCGGCGGACGCCGCCGCGGCGGCCGAGGTCGGCGGGCGCGTCGCGGACCGGATGAGCCCGGGCTCGACGGTCACCGTCCTCGCCTGAGCCGGCCCGAGGCGGGCTGACCCGAGCCGACCCGAGCCGACCCGAGCCGATCCGCGTGCGCGGCGGTGCCCTCCGCGACGA
>NZ_JBHUZW010000007.1:0-68318 GCF_042667215.1 Cellulomonas sp. NPDC057328
CCCGGTGGGTGCCCCGCCGCGCGCCGGCGGTCGGTCCCCGTCGTCAGTCGACGGGGAACAGGGAGAGGGTCAGCGTGCCCTCGTACGTGCCGGGTGCGGTGTCGACCGGCAGCTCGAGGACGAGGTCGGCCCCGAGCGTCGCCGAGCCGAACCGTCCCTCGGGCGTGGCGGACGCGAGCCGGCCCGGCACGGCCAGGCCCTCGCCGCCGCCGAGCGCGGTCGCACGCCCCGCACCTGCCGTGACGCCGGCGCGCGGGGTCTCCACGCGCGGGCGCCACCCCAGGTGCTGCGCGTCGAGCAGGCGCGTGCCGGACGTGAACGCGTACGCCTGCCCGCTCACCGCCCAGCCGCTCGCCCCGGCCTGCGCGACCGACCGCGAGTCGGTCACCGTCACGGCGGGCAGCGCGCCCGTGAACCGCAGGCGGTCGCCCGCGTTCCCGGCCGCGCCCAGCGTCACGCCGTCGCCGTGGTCCGCGACGGACAGCGCGAGCACGCCCTGCTCGCCCTCGGGCACGACGGCCCGCAGCGGGATGCCCGCCCCGGTCTCGGGCCGGAACAGGCGCGGCAGCAGGTCGATGAGGTTGCGCTGCCACGTGTCGAACCCGTGCGGGCCGAGCGTGACCCCCGCGAACTCGTGCTCGATCCCGTTCGCCTCCAGCAGGTCGAGCAGGTTCATCGTGTGCTGGTAGGTGAAGTCGGTGACGTCACCGGTGTA
The DNA here is from genome assembly GCF_042667215.1 of Cellulomonas sp. NPDC057328. Taxonomy (NCBI): domain Bacteria; kingdom Bacillati; phylum Actinomycetota; class Actinomycetes; order Micrococcales; family Cellulomonadaceae; genus Cellulomonas; species Cellulomonas sp. NPDC057328. The sequence goes on from NZ_JBHUZW010000007.1 coordinate 716, forward strand.
GACGCGCGCCAGGCGCGTCTCGGCGTTGACCGCGGCGGGGTCGAACTCCGGGGTGTTGAAGAACAGCCCGCCGGAGAACGCGGCCATCCACCCGAACTGCCCCGGGCGGGTCAGCCACGTGTTCAGCGTGTTCATCGCACCCATCGACAGGCCGGCGATGCCCTGGCCGGCAGCGTCGGACGCGATGTTGTACTCGGCGCGCGCCGCCGGCGCCATGTTCTCGAGCAGCTCCGCCGGGAAGTCGGGCACGTTGCCGTTGCCCATGACGACGACCATCGGGACGATCGTGCCGTCCACGGAGTAGTTGTCGAGGATCTGCTTGGCGCGGCCGACCTCGACCCAGTCGCCCCAGCTCTGCCCGCCGCCGTGGTTGAGGTACAGCACGGGGTAGGGCTCGGCGCGCTCCGCGTCGTAGCCCGGCGGCGTCCAGACGTAGGCCGAGCGCTCCTCACCGGCGACGGCGCTGGCGTACGTCAGCACCGACAGGTCGCCGCCCCGGCCGGCGGGCACGTCACCGAGCATCCGGTCCGTCTCGCCCGGCACGAACAGCGGGCTCACGCCGGTCAGCGTGTTCACCGTGTCCGCGGGGTCCTTCTGGTCCACGCCGTCGACGACGTACCGGTAGTAGTAGAAGCCGTCGAGCGGGCCCATCGACAGGCGCCAGCGGTCGCCGACCTTCGTCATCGGCACGCGGAACCACGCGCCGTTGGGCGCCCAGTTGCCCCACACGGTGACGTCCTTCGCGTCGGCCCACTGCGTCCCCGTCTCGAACGTCACGATGCCGTTCTCGTCGACGTGCGGCGTCGTGATCGACCCCGCGGGCGGCGGCGTGGACGGGCGGTCGAGCGGCAGGTGCCCCGCGCGCGGGCCGCCGTCGACGCCGTCGCGGAACACGCGGGACGCGAAGTCCCGCAGCCCCTCGCGCCACGTGTCCCACGTGCCGCCCGAGTCGGGGTCGACGCCGTCGAACTGGTGCTCGACGCCGGCCGCCTCGAGCGTGCGCAGCAGCGCCTCGTTCTGGTCGTACGCCGGGTCGAGGACGTTGCCGACGTAGACGCGCAGCAGGTCCGTGCCGTCGTTGATCGCGCGCGCGACCGAGCCGCTGATCGACCCGCGCAGGCGGCCCGAGAACGACCCGACGGACCCGAACACGCCGGGGTCGGTGCGCAGCACGTTGAGCGCCTGGTAGCCGCCGTCCCCGATGCCGGCCACGGCCTGGCCGTCCGCCTGGTCGGACACGCGGTACGCGTCCTGCGTCGCCGCGACGACGCCGTCGAGCAGCTCGGCGCGCGCGTCGGACCCGCCCACCTCCGCCATGACGACGACCATCGGCTCGAGCCGGCCCTCCGCGGCGAGGTTGTCGAGCACCTGCGGCACGCGGCCCAGCTCGGACCACTCGCGCGCCGACTGGTCGCCGTCGGCGAGCAGGTACAGCACCGGGTACGGCTCGGCGCGGTCCGCGTCGTAGCCCGGGGGCGTCCACACCAGCGAGGTGCGCGCGTCGTCGGTCACCGGGCTGTCGTAGGTGAGCTCGCGCACGTCGCCGCCGGCGGGCAGGTCGGCCATCCACTGCACCGACGGCCCGGGCACGAACAGCGTGCTCCACTCCGGGTGCGACGTGACCGCGACAGGGGTGTCCGGCTGCCGGAACGACTTCTTGGTCCGGTCCGGCCACGTCGCCGTGTACGTGTAGTAGTACAGGCCGGGCTCGAGCGGGCCGACCGTCGTCTGGTAGTCGGAGCCGCTCGGGTCCATCGCGAGGTCGGACCACGTGCCGCTCGGGCCGATGTTGCCCCGCAGCTCGAGCCCCTGCGGGCGCGAGCCGAGGATCTCCTCTACCGCCGCCTGCGGCGCCGTGAAGCGGTGGTACCCCTCCGGGATCGTCGAGACCCACGGGTCCGCCGCCGGCCGCTCGTCGGCCGCCGTCGCGGGCGGCACCACCACCACCGCACCCAGCACGAGTGCGGCCCCGGTCGTCACCGCCGCCGCGCGGCGATGCCCTGCACGGCCTTGCCCTGCACCGCGCCGTCCTGCACCGGGCTGTCCTGCACGTGGGCGCGCTGGCCCCTGGCGAGTCATCCCCATCGATTCCTCCTGTGTCGCCGACCGGAGCGGCGACGCAGGCGGCCGGCCTCGACGTCGAGGTGTCGCACCGCTGCCCCTTCCCCCGGAAGGACGTGGGCGCCGGCGGCGTCCACGTGTGCACCCACCGCCCTACACCGGTGTAGAAGCGGCCCCTTCGGATGTCGGCAGCGGAGGGACGGGGAGTGCCCGCACCGCGTCGATGCAGGTCCGGCCCTTCTACACCGACGTAGAAGGTGGGTCGACCGAATCGTGTCGTCCTGGGCGGTTCGCGTCAAGGGATGACCTGGGCGCACACGGCATGCCGGCCGCGCCACCGCCCCACCGACCGCGACCCCACCAACCCTGACCACGCCCGCCCCACCGACGGGCCACCGGCGAGGTAGCGGGTTGCCGACCAGGTCGTGGGCTGGAACCAGCGACCTCGCATGATCCCCGCGACCTCGCGTGCTCCCCGCCACCTCGCGTGCTCCCGCGACCTCGCATGAACCCTGCGAGCTCGCGTCGGGGCCGGGGGCGCACCGTGCCGTACGCTGGACGTGAAGCGAGCCACAACTGAACACGCTGCTCGAACCGCGGCGGGAGAGCTCCCGCCGGCGCCCGTCAGGGCGCCGAGGCGGGACGCCGAAGGAGCAAGCCCTCCCCGGGAATCTCTCAGGCCCCCGTACCGCCGTGGCCAGGCAACTCTGGAAAGCGGTGCCGGCACCCCCGGCGCCCACCGACGGTGCAAGCCGGCGCGCCCCGGAGCCCCTCAGCACCGCGACTGAGGGCTCATGGCGGACCGGCAAAACTCTCAGGTCGTGCCCCCACGGGTGTGCGGATGACAGAGCGGGGAGGCCCCTGCCCGTGCCGGCGTCCGCGCCGGCCCACCCCCGTGGAGCCGCAGTGACCGACCTCGACGTGCAGCACCTGGCCACCACCCCGCCCGCCGGCGAACCCGCGCCGCCGCACGCGCCCGCCGCCCGCGACTTCGCGGACCGCCACATCGGCCCCCGGGGCGACGAGACGGCGCGCATGCTCGCCACGCTGGGCTTCGACAGCCTCGACGCGCTCGTCGACGCGGCCGTCCCGGCGACGATCCGCACGCAGCGCCCGCTCGACCTGCCGCCGGCCCGCTCCGAGGAGCAGGTGCTCGCGGACCTGCGCGCGCTCGCGGGCCGCAACCGCGTGATGACGCAGATGATCGGGCAGGGCTACTCGGACACCGTGACGCCGCCGGTGATCCGCCGCAACGTGCTCGAGTCGCCCGCCTGGTACACCGCGTACACGCCGTACCAGCCGGAGATCGCGCAGGGCCGCCTCGAGGCGCTGCTGAACTTCCAGACCGTCGTCTCCGACCTCACCGGCCTCGACGTCGCGAACGCCTCGCTGCTCGACGAGGCCACCGCCGTCGCGGAGGCCGTCGCGCTCATGTGGCGCGCGTCGAAGGCGTCGACCGGCACGGTCGTGCTCGACGCGGACCTCTTCCCGCAGACGCTCGCCGTCACGCGGGGCCGGGCGACGGCGGTCGGCCTGCCCGTCGTCGTCGCGGACCTCACCGACGGCCTGCCCGAGGTCGAGGGCCCGCTCGTGGGCGTCGTCGTGCAGCAGGTCGGTGCGTCGGGCGCGCTGCGCGACGTGCGCCCGGTCGTCGCGGCCGCGAAGGAGCGGGGTGCGCTGGTCACGGTCGCGGCCGACCTGCTGGCGCTGACGCTCGCGACGTCGCCGGGCGAGCTGGGCGCGGACGTCGCGGTCGGCTCGGCGCAGCGGTTCGGCGTGCCCCTGTTCGGCGGCGGCCCGCACGCGGCGTTCATGGCGGTCCGCCAGGGCCTCGAGCGGACGCTGCCCGGCCGGCTCGTCGGCGTCTCGGTCGATGCCGACGGCGCCCCCGCGTACCGCCTCGCGCTGCAGACGCGCGAGCAGCACATCCGTCGCGAGAAGGCGACGAGCAACATCTGCACCGCGCAGGCGCTGCTCGCCATCGTCGCGTCGATGTACGCCGTCTTCCACGGTCCCGACGGGCTGCGGGAGATCGCGCGCCGAGTGCACGGGCACGCGGTCACGCTCGCCGAGGTGCTCGCGTCCGCCGGCGTGACCGTCGCGCACGCGGAGTTCTTCGACACCGTCCGCACCGTCGTGCCGGGCCGCGCCGCCGACGTCGTGCGCGCGGCCGCCGCCCGCGGCGTCAACCTCTACGCGCCCGACGCCGACCACGTCCAGGTCGCGTGCGACGAGACGACGACCGACCAGGACCTGCTGCGCGTCGCGCTCGCCTTCGCCGAGGGCGGCGCGACGACCCTCGAGCCGGACGCCGCCGGCCGGTACTCCCTCGGGTTCGTCGGCGCGCGCCCCGCCGACCTGCCCGCGCACCTGACGCGCACGACGGGCTACCTGACGCACCCGGTGTTCCACCGGTACCGCTCCGAGACCGCGATGCTGCGCTACCTGCGTCGCCTGTCCGACAAGGACCTCGCGCTCGACCGCACGATGATCCCGCTGGGCTCGTGCACGATGAAGCTCAACGCGACCGTCGAGATGGAGCCGATCTCCTGGCCGGAGTTCGCGTCGATCCACCCGTTCGCGCCGCACGACCAGACGGACGGCTACGCGGCCCTCGTCGACGAGCTGCAGCGCTGGCTGGCGGAGATCACCGGCTACGCCGCGGTGTCGGTGCAGCCCAACGCCGGCTCGCAGGGCGAGCTCGCCGGCCTGCTCGCGATCCACGCGTATCACGAGGCCCGGCGCACGCCCGGCGCCGAGCACCGCGACATCTGCCTCATCCCCGCCTCCGCGCACGGCACCAACGCCGCGTCGGCCGCGCTCGCGGGCCTCAAGGTCGTCGTCGTCGCGACGGCCGAGGACGGCGAGGTCGACCTCGCCGACCTGCGCGCCAAGCTCGAGCAGCACGGCCCGCGCGTCGCGGCGATCATGATCACCTACCCCTCGACGCACGGCGTCTACGAGGAGCACGTCCGCGAGGTGTGCGACCTCGTGCACGCCGCCGGCGGGCAGGTCTACATCGACGGCGCGAACCTCAACGCACTCGTCGGCCTCGCGCGGCCCGGCGAGCTGGGCGGCGACGTGTCGCACCTCAACCTGCACAAGACGTTCTGCATCCCGCACGGCGGCGGTGGCCCCGGCGTCGGGCCGGTCGCGGTCGCGCAGCACCTCGTGCCGTTCCTGCCCGGTGACCCGCGGCCCGGCGGGGAGGGCGCCGCGGCGCCGGTCGCGCCGGTGTCGGCGGCGCCGTGGGGCTCGGCGGGGATCCTGCCGATCTCATGGGCGTACGTCGCGCTCATGGGGGCCGAGGGCCTGCGGACGGCCACCGAGACGGCCGTCCTCACGGCCAACTACGTCGCCGCGCGCCTGGCCCCGCACTACCCGGTGCTCTACACGGGCCCGGGCGGCCTCGTCGCGCACGAGTGCATCCTCGACCTGCGGCCGATCACCAAGGCCACCGGCGTCACCGCCGAGGACGTCGCCAAGCGGCTCATGGACTACGGCTTCCACGCGCCGACGCTGTCCTTCCCCGTGGCCGGCACGCTCATGGTCGAGCCGACCGAGAGCGAGGACCTCGCCGAGCTCGACCGGTTCGTCGACGCGATGGTCGCGATCCGCGCCGAGATCGACGCCGTCGAGGACGGCCGCTGGCCCCTCGCGGACAGCCCGCTGCGGAACGCACCGCACACCGCCGCATCGGTGACGGCCGACGCGTGGGACCACACCTACGGCCGCGAGACCGCCGCCTACCCGCTCGCGAGCCTGCGGACGGACAAGTACTGGGTGCCGGTGCGGCGCATCGACGGCGCGCGCGGCGACCGCAACCTCGTGTGCTCGTGCCCGCCGGTCGAGGCGTTCGCGGACGGGGACCTGGCGTGAGCGGGGCGGACGGGACGACGGAGGCAGCCGTGACGGAGCAGACGGGCGGGCCGACGGGCGAGCAGACCGGCGGGCTGCGCTCGCCGCTGCACGACGAGCACGTGGCCCTCGGCGCCGCGCTCACGTCGTTCGCCGGGTGGCAGATGCCGCTGCGCTACACGTCCGACCTGGCCGAGCACACGGCGGTGCGCACCGCCGCGGGCCTGTTCGACCTGTCGCACATGGGCGAGATCGCGGTGACCGGGCCGGACGCCGGACGGTTCCTCGACCTGGCGCTCGTCGGGACGCTGTCGTCGCTGCGCGTGCTCGGCGCGCGGTACACGATGGTCGTCCAGCCCGACGGCGGCGTGATCGACGACCTGGTCGTGTACCGGACGGGCGAGCAGGAGTACCTCGTCGTCGCGAACGCGTCCAACCACGTCACCGTGCTGGGCGAGCTGCGCGCGCGGGCGGCCGGGCTGGACGTCGAGGTCGCCGACCGGTCGGCCGCCACCGGGCTCGTCGCCGTCCAGGGGCCGCGCGCCCTCGAGGTCGTCCTCGCGACGCCCGGCCTGGCCGCGGACCCCGACGCCCCGGCCGGCGTCACGCCGGAGACGCTGAGGTACTACGCGTGCCTGCCGATGCGGTTCGACGACGTGCCCGTGCTCGTCGCGCGGACCGGCTACACGGGCGAGGACGGGTTCGAGTTCTTCCTGCCCGCCGACGCGGCGCCGGCGCTCTGGCGCGCGCTGCTCACCGCGGGCGAGCCGTACGGCACCGTCCCCGCGGGGCTGTCCGCCCGCGACTCGCTGCGGCTCGAGGCCGGCATGCCGCTGTACGGGAACGAGCTCGACCGCACGACCACCCCGCACGACGCGGGCCTCGGGCGGGTCGTGAAGCTCGACAAGGTGGACGCCGACGGCACGCCGCTGCCGTTCGTCGGCCGCGACGCCCTGGCCGCCCGGGCCGCCTCCGCGCCGGCGCGGGTGCTCGTCGGGCTGCAGGGGCTCGGCCGCCGTGCCGCGCGGCACGGGTACGCGGTGCACGCCTCGACGGCCACCGACGCACCCGCCGTCGGCACCGTCACGTCCGGCGCCCCCTCGCCGACGCTCGGCCACCCCGTCGCGATGGCGTACGTGACGCCCGAGGTCTCCGCCGAGGGCACCGAGCTGGCCGTCGACGTGCGCGGTCGGCGCGAACCCGTGCGCGTCGTGCCGCTGCCCTTCTACCGTCGTCCCCGGTGACGACGTCGCGCGCCCGCGCGACCGCCGCACCACCGCCGCACCCGCACCACCCGCACCGCCCGCACCCGACCTCGCCCCGACAGGAGCACCCATGGCCGCCGAGCTGCCCGTCACGCTGCAGTACACCGCCGAGCACGAGTGGATCGACGACCGGTCGCCCGCGACCGTCGGCATCACGTCCGTCGCCGCCGAGGCGCTCGGCGACATCGTGTTCGTGGAGCTGCCGGGCGTCGGCGACACCGTGACCGCCGGCTCGGTGATCGGCGAGATCGAGTCGACCAAGTCCGTCTCGGAGCTGTACTCGCCCGTCACGGGCACCGTCGTCGAGGTCAACCAGGGCGTCGTCGACGACCCGTCCGTGGTCAACGCCGACCCGTACGGCGCCGGCTGGCTGCTGCGGGTCGACGTCGCGGAGACCGGCCCGCTGCTGTCCGCGGAGGAGTACGGCGCGCTCAACCCCTGACGCCACCTGCGGGCGGCCGTGGGTGAGACCTCCCAGACGAATCGGACCCGACTGCTCCGGACGGGTGATCGATCGGTGGTCTCCACCTGACGGGTGCTTGCCCCGAACGGGTGATCGGGCGCACAGTGCTGGCGACGGACCGTGACCTGCGTGTATCAGAGCGGGTCCCGGACCGTCTTGTTCGGTGCAGCGATCGGCACCGCGGGGGGAACCGTCGGTGGTCGGAGAGAACTGGTGGCGAAAGTCCCGTCATAGGACCGTCGCACGTCCCTCTCATCCGGTACGCAGCCCTCGCGGGGTCGGACGGTCCGACCCCGCCGCCCACCGGAGGACATCATGAGCATGCTGGAGACCCGCGAGACCGCGGCGACCTTCACCGGCCACTCGCTCACGCGGCGCGAGCGCGTCGTGCTGGCCGAGCTCGCCGAGGACGTGACGCTCGAGGAGATCGCCACCCGCCTCTTCGTCACGCGCAACACGGTCAAGTCGCAGGTCCGTAGCGTCTACCGCAAGATCGGTGCCTCCACGCGCGCCGAGGCCGTCGCCTGGGCGGTCGCGCACGGCATCCGCTGACGCACCACCCTCCGGGTGCGGTCCCACGACCCGCTCGACGTCCGCCGGGGGTGAGCGGACGTCGGACGGGGGCGCGTGCGGCTGCGGCCCGTCCGGCCCGGTTCGTGACCCGGCCGTGACGCGTGCCTGGCAGACTGCCCGCATGACGCCGCCCGTCCTCGTCGTGGCCGCCGCCGTCGTCGACGACCTCGATGACCCGCGCCTCCTCCTCGCGGCGCGCCGTGCCACGCCGGCCAGCCTCGCCGGCAGGTGGGAGTTCCCCGGGGGCAAGGTCGACCCCGGGGAGTCGCCCGAGGAGGCGCTGCACCGCGAGCTCCGCGAGGAGCTCGGCGTCCGCGTCGGCCTCGGCGTCGAGCTCCTCGGGCCCGACGACGGCGCCTGGCGCCTGTCCGACCGGTACGTCATGCGGCTGTGGTTCGCGGAGATCGTCGAGGGCGAGCCCGAGCCGCTCGTGGAGCACGACGAGCTCCGCTGGCTCCCGCAGGGCCAGTGGCACGACGTGCCGTGGCTGGACGCCGACGTGCGGATCGTCGAGGGGCTGAGCGCCTTCGTCGCGACGTTCCCGGGCTCGGGGCCGGGCGCCGGCACGGACGCGCGACCCGGCATGGGCCGCAGCGCCTGACCCGTCCCGTCCGACCTCCCCACCCCGCTCCCGCAGGCCGCGCGCGGGCGTCCCCCGACGTCCGCGCGAGGCGTTCTCCGTGCGCGAACAGCGTGTCGCGAGGGCTGGCACTCTCGACCCGAGAGTGCTAGATATCTGCCTGTAGCCACCGGTGCCGGAGGGCACCGGGACGCACCGGGGCCCGGGAGGTCCGAGGCCCCACGTCGAGGAGGTGAGGGGCGTGGCTACTCGTTTCGACCCGTTCCAGGAGATGGACCGCGTGCTCGCGCAGGTCTTCGCGGCCGACCGCGCGTCGGCGTCGATGCCGATGGACCTGTACCGCGACGGCGACCACTACGTGCTGCACGTCGACCTGCCGGGCGCCGACCCGGGCACGATCGACGTCAACGTCGAGGACCGCACGCTGACGGTCCGTGCGCAGCGGTCCGGCCGCACCGAGCACGACGTGCAGTGGCTCGCGAAGGAGCGCCCGTCCGGCACGTACGCCCGGCAGCTCACCGTGGGCCGCGGCCTCGCGCTCGACCGCATCTCGGCGACGTACGCCGACGGCGTGCTGACCCTGACGATCCCGGTCGCGGAGGAGGCGAAGCCGCGCCGCATCGAGGTGCAGCACGGCGCCCGGCCGACGTCCATCGAGGCCGGCCACGTCGAGGCCCAGCCGGCGGACGCGACCGCCTGACACGACGGCCGCACCCGACGGTCCCCGACGGTCCCCCACGACGGCCCCGCTCCCGCCCGGAGCGGGGCCGTCGCTGCGCCGGCGGCCACCGTCCTTGTGGAGCCGTCGCCCCCGGGTGAACACTCCTCCCACCGGCGTGACCGCCGTGGTGGACCGAGGGCACGGGGGTGAGGACGACGACCACCGCACGAGCCGTCGTCCGTACCGTGCTGACCGGTGCCGTCGCCGGCACCACGGCCCTGCTCGTCGCCCCGCCGTCGGCCGCCGAGCCGCCGGTCGTCCCTGCCGACGCCGTCACGTGGTTCGCCGACGAGGCTGCGGCCCTGATCGCGGAGAGCCAGGAAGGGGCGGTCACCACCGACCGTGAGGCGGTGATCGGGTACGTCGGCGTGCAGGTCGGGACGCCCGTCGCGCTGACCGCCTGGACGCGGGAGTTCATCGCCGGAACGACGGGCGCCGCGCCCACGGCCGCGCTCGAGCAGTGGGTCGCACCGCTGACGCGGGGCGGGGAACCGGTCGGCGTCGTCAGCGCCTTCCGCGACCGCGGGCGGGTCGGCCTCGCGTTCTTCGACGACGACGCGTCGCTGGCCGCCGCGCTGCAGGCCCTGCCCGACGACGCCACCGTGGTGTTCGACGCACCTCTCGACGCGTACTTCCTCCACGTGCCGCAGGGGATCGCGCCGCTGTCGGAGAGCAGCCGGGCCGAGATCGCGTCCCGGGTGCCGGTCGAGCAGTTCCAGGAGCAGCTCGAGGCGCGCCACGGCGATGCCGCCCGGGCCCCCGCCGTGCAGGCGCCGCCGACCGACCCGCGGAGCGCGATGGCGGGCGGAGGTGCGACCGTTCCCCCCGGCGCCCGCGCCGACGCCGCACCGGCCTGGCTCCTGCCCGTCGGTGCGGCGGTCGCGGCGGCCGGTGCCGGGGTCCTGCTGCACCGGGGCCTGCGCCGGCGCGGGCGGGGCACCACCGCGACGCGAACCTGACGGGAGGCCGCCGTCCCGTCCCGTCGCGTCGCGCCGGACGCCGTGCCCGCCGGGTGCGGCCGTGCGGGCCGCGCGGCCACCGCGCGCGTCGCGTGCGCGGCTCCGGGTCAGCCGAGGGTGCTCGTGAGGCGGTCGAGGACCTCGGTCAGGGTGGTCGGTGAGCAGGCGAGGTTGAGGCGGACGCGTCCCTCGCCGCCCGAGCCGAACGTCGGGCCGGGCTGCGTCGCCAGGCGGCCCTCCTCCCGCAGGAGGCGGACCGGTTCCGTGCCGCTCGCGCGGACCGCCGCGGTGTCGCGCAGGTCGAGCCAGGCGAAGTACGTCGCCTCGGGCACGCGCCAGCGCGCCGACGGCAGACGGTCGGCGAGCGTCCGCTCCACCGTCGCGAGGTTCTCCCGCAGCACGGGCAGCACCTCGTCCAGCCAGGGCCCGCCCGCGCGGAACGCCGCCTGGTGCGCGACGGAGCCGACGTGGCTCACGGCGTGGCCGACGATCTCGGGCACGCGGGCGAGGTCGGCCGTCGCGCCGGGCCCGGGCACCGCGACCGCGGCTTTCAGGCCGGCCAGGTGGAAGCCCTTGGACGCCGAGTGCAGCGCCACCGCGTCGGGGATCACCGTGGTCGTCGGCACGAAGGGGGCGTCCCCGACGACGAGCGGTGCGTGGATCTCGTCCGCGACGACGCGCACCCCGTGCCGCGCGGCGAGCTCGCCGACGGCCGCCAGCTCGTCCCGCGTGTGCAGGGTGCCGGTGGGGTTGTGCGGGTGGCACAACAGGTACGCCGTCGCCCCGGCGAAGGCCCGGTCGAGGGTCTCGAGGTCGAGGCGGCCGTCCGCGCCCAGCGGCGCGTCGACGACGCGCCGGCCGGCGTGGGCGAGGAACTCGCGGAACGGGGGGTACACGGGCGGGTTGATGACGACGCCGTCGCCCGGCGCGGTGAGCACGCGGACCACCTCGACGATGCCGAGCATGACGTCGGGCACCGGTCGGCACGCCGCCACCGGCACGTCCCACCCGTACCGCTCCGAGGCGAAGCCCGCGAACGCCTCGGCGTAGCCGTTGCCGACCTCGTACCCCGTGTCGCCGCTGCTCAGCGCGTCCGTGACGGCACGGACCACCGCCTCGGGCAGCCGGACGTCCATCTCGGCCACGAACGCCGGCAGCACGTCCGGCGGGTAGGTGGCCCACTTGGAGGACCGGCGCGTGCGCAGCTCGTCGAGGGGGACGTCGAACGGGGCGGCCATGTCCGAGACGGTAGCCGCCCGGCCCGGCGCGGGCCCCGAAAGGCCGTGCACCGACGACGAGGTCGGCCGCACGTCCCGTACCGACGGTGCTCGGGCCCTGCGGCCCCGGGGACGCCGGCCCCGATGAGTACGACCCGTGCCGGGGGTCGGTAGGGGCACGAGGACGACGACGGGAGGCGCGCGATGCGGCTGACGGTGCACGAGTTCATGACGCTCGACGGCGTGGTGCAGGGGCCGGGAGCACCCGACGAGGACACGAGCGACGGGTTCACCGCCGGGGGCTGGGTCATCCCGTTCGCCGACGACCCGGTGTTCGGCGAGGTGGTCGGCGGGTGGTTCGCGCGGACGACCGAGCTGCTGTTCGGGCGCACGACCTTCGAGCTGATGCGCGCGTACTGGCCGCAGGTGACCGACGGCGACCCGGCGTCGGTGGCGCTCAACACGCTGCCGAAGCACGTCGTCACGTCCACCGAGCTGGGCGGCGAGGAGTGGACCGGCTCCCGGCGGGTCGAGGGCGACCTGGTCGAGGCCGTGACCGCGCTGAAGGCGCGTGAGGGCGGCGAGCTGCAGGTGCACGGGTGCGCCCGGCTGGCGGCGTCCCTGCACGAGGCGGGGCTCGTGGACGAGTACCGGCTGCTGATCGCGCCCGTGACCGTGGGGCACGGGCGGCGCCTGTTCGGCACCGACGCCGTGCCGCGCGGGTACGACGTCGTCGAGCACCGCGCGAGCGAGCGCGGGCTGACGTACCTGGCGCTCACACCGCGGGCGTACGAGGTAGCCGCGACGGCCGTGGTGGACGGCAGCGAGGTGGTCGTGCCGGCGTGACGGCGTCCACCGCGCCCCGGGACGACGGCGCTCGCCCCTCGTGCGAGGGACGGGCGCCGTCGTGGTCCGCGGCGGTGGGCGCGCCGCGGGCGGTGCGGGCCGGCGCGAGCGGACGCCGGCCCGGTCCGTCAGAGCGTCGCGCGGACCGTGCGGGTCGCGGCGACGAGGTGCTCGAGCGAGGGGGTGACCTCCTCGTAGCGGCGGGTCTTGAGGCCGCAGTCGGGGTTCACCCAGAGCTGGTCGACGTCGATGGTCCGGACCGCCGCCGTGAGCAGCTCCGTCACCTCGGCCTCGCCCGGCACGCGCGGCGAGTGGATGTCGTAGACACCCGGGCCGACGGCGCGCGGGTAGCCCGCGGCGGCGATGTCGCCGAGGATCTCCATCTTCGAGCGGGCCGCCTCGATGCTCGTCACGTCGGCGTCGAGGCCGTCGATGGCGTCCATGATCTCGCCGAACTCCGAGTAGCACAGGTGCGTGTGGATCTGGGTCTCGGGGCGCACGCCGGCCGTCGCCAGGCGGAACGAGCGCACCGACCAGTCGAGGTACGCGGCGTGGTCCTTCTCGCGCAGCGGGAGCAGCTCGCGCAGCGCGGGCTCGTCGACCTGGACGATGCCGATGCCCGCGGCCTCGAGGTCGGCGATCTCGTCGCGCAGGGCGAGGGCGACCTGGTTCGCGGTGTCGCCCAGCGGCTGGTCGTCGCGGACGAACGACCACGCGAGGATCGTCACCGGGCCCGTGAGCATGCCCTTGACCGGCTTCTCGGTCAGCGACTGCGTGTACGTGGACCAGCCGACCGTGATGGGTGCGGGGCGCGACACGTCGCCCCAGAGGATGGACGGGCGCGTGCAGCGGGAGCCGTACGACTGGACCCAGCCGTTCTGGGTGACGGCGAACCCGTCGAGGTTCTCCGCGAAGTACTGGACCATGTCGTTGCGCTCCGGCTCGCCGTGCACGAGCACGTCGAGGCCGATCTGCTCCTGCAGCTCGACGACGCGGCGGATCTCCGCCTTCATCTCGTCCTCGTACTGCTCCGCGGTGAGCTCGCCCTTCCCGAACGCGGCCCGGGCCTTGCGGATCTCCGGCGTCTGCGGGAACGAGCCGATCGTCGTGGTCGGCAGCGCGGGGAGCTGCAGGCGCTCCGCCTGCGCGGTCTTGCGCTCGGCGAACGGGCCGCGGCGGAACTGCTCGTCGGTGAGCCCGGCCGCGCGCTCGCGCACCTCGGGCCGGACGACGCCGGGGGCCGCGGCGCGGCTGCGCACGGCGTCGGACGCCGCGAGCAGCTGCTCGTGCACGGCCTCGCGGCCCTCCGTGAGGCCCTCCGCGAGCACGGCGACCTCGCGCACCTTCTCGTCGGCGAACGCGAGCCACGACGCGAGCGTGCGGTCGAGCGCCGGCTCGTCCTCGACGGTGTGCGGGACGTGGAAGAGGGACGTCGACGTGCCCACCGTGACGGCGCGCGCGGCGAGCGTCTCCAGCTGCTCGAGCACGGCGAGCTTCGCGTCGAGGTCGGCGCGCCAGATGTTGTGGCCGTCGACGACGCCGCCGACGACGACCTTCGTCGACAGGCCGGGGGCGACGACGGTCGGCGCCTCGCCGCGCACGAGGTCGAGCACGACGCCGTCCACGTCGGTCGCCGCGAGCACCGGCAGCGCCGGGCCGAGGTCGCCGTAGGGCGCGGCCACCAGGATCGCGGGGCGCTCGGGGCGCGCGAGCTCGGTCGCGAGGGCGCGGTAGGCACGGGTGGTCGCCTCGTACAGCGTCTCGGCGGGCACGCCGATCGAGTCCGACACGAGCGCGGGCTCGTCGAGCTGGACCCACGTCGCGCCGGCGGCCGCGAGCTCGGTGAGCAGGCGCGCGTACACGGGCAGCAGGTCGTCGAGGCGGTCCAGCGGGTGGAAGCCGGCGGGCGCGTCCTCGGTCGGCTTGGCCAGCGCGAGGAACGTGACCGGGCCGACGACGACCGGGCGCGTGAGCACGCCGTCCGCGAGGCCCTCGGCGAACTCGGTCACCGGGCGGTCGCTCGCGTAGCGGAACGTGGTGCCCGGGCCGATCTCCGGGACGAGGTAGTGGTAGTTCGTGTCGAACCACTTCGTCATCTCGAGCGGCAGGTCGTCGCCGCGGCCGCGCGCGACCGTGGAGTAGCCGGCCAGGTCGAGACGGCCGTCCGCGTCCTGCAGGTCGGCGAAGCGCTCCGGCACGGCGCCGACGAGCGCGGCGGCGTCGAGCACGTGGTCGTAGAACGAGAACGCGCTCGGGATCGCCGGGGCGTCGGTCGCGAGGCCGAGCTCGGCGAGGCGCGTGCGGGTGCGGCGGCGCAGGTCGGCGGCGACGGCCTCGACCTCGTCGGCGGACGTGCGCCCGGCCCAGAACGCCTCGAGCGCCTTCTTGAGCTCGCGGCGCGGTCCGATGCGGGGGTAGCCGAGGACGGAGCCGGCGGGGAACGCCGGGGCGGCGGTCGTGGGGACGGTGTCGCTCATGACGGGATACCTCGGGGTGTCGTGGTGGGCACGGCGGCGGGGTCGCCGACGGGCTCGGTGGACGTCGTGGGTGCGGCGGTCGCCGCGGTGGCGGGTGCGGTGCGGCCCCCGCGCAGGTCGGCGCCCTCGAGCAGGTCGAGCGCCGCCTCGTGCCGGTTGAACGTGTAGACGTGCACGCCGGGCGCGCCGCCGTCGAGCACGCCGTTGACGAGGTCGACGCTCGCGCGGATGCCGCGCCGGTGGCGCTCGACGGGGTCGTCGACGGAGCCGAGCAGGTCGAGCAGCGACGGCGGCACGGGCACGCCCGTGAGCTCCTGCACCCGCAGCAGTCGCGCCGGGTCGGTCGTCGGGATGATGCCGGGCACGATCGGGATGCTGACGCCGGCGCGGCGCGCCTCGGCGACCAGGCCGAGGTACGCCTCCGCGTCGAAGAAGACCTGCGTGATCGCGAAGTCCGCGCCCGCCTGCTGCTTGGCGAGCAGCGCCTGCACGTCCTGCTCGCGCGTGCCGCCGGTCGCGTGGTTGCCGCGCGGGAACGCCGCGACCGCGACGGACAGCGGACGCACCCGGGCGCGGACCGCCTGGGCCGGGCTGCCGGCGCAGCGCCGGCGCTCGATCTCGCGCAGCAGCTCGACCAGCCCGGCGGCCGTGTCGACGCCGTCCGGGTGCGGCTGCCAGTCCGCCTGCCCGGCCGGCGGGTCGCCGCGCAGCGCCAGGAACGAGCGCACGCCCTCGTCGAGGAACTCCTCGACGATCGCCTCGACCTCCGCGCGCGAGGTCCCGACGCAGGTCAGGTGCGCGATCGGGTTGAGGCTCGTCTCGCGCAGCAGCCGCGTGACGAGCGCACGCGTGGTCTGCCGGGTGCGTCCCGACGCGCCGTAGGTGACCGACACGAAGTCCGGCTCCGCCGACTCGAGCTCGCGCACCGTGCCCCACAGGCGCGGCGCGGCGTCGAGGTCGCGCGGCGGGAACAGCTCGAACGACACCGTCGGGCGGTCCAGCGCGGCGGCCGGTGCGCTGTGCCGGCGCGCGGGGCGCGTCGGCACCTCGACCGTCGCGGCGGGCGCACGGGTGTCGGTCACGGCGGTCATCGCCCGGTCCCGGCGCGGCGTCCGGGACGGGGCAGGCCGCCGCCCGCGGGCGGCGCGACGCCGTCCGAGGGGTCGGCGACGTGGGTGAGCACGCTCATCGTCACTCCATCGTTCCTGGCGGAAGCACCCACACCCTCGACGAGGAGGGGGGTTGCTGCGGCGTCGCTGAGCCAGGTCTCTCGGCCGCTCTGGATGGTCGAGGTGAGCGTAGCGAGCGTGCCCGGATGGCGGACAGAGGCGCCCGGTCAGTGAGACGAGCGGTCCCGTGCAGCGATCAGGACGCGCACCGGCGAGGGCCGGGCGGCGATCCGGGCCGTGCAGCGGTCACGACCGGGCGTGCCGCCGGGACGGTACGGCGCCTCAGCGCTCGCGGCGGTGCAGCGACTGCGACGGCTGCTGCTCGCGGGACCGGCGCTGGCGCGGCACGCCGAACCACGCGCTCGGAGACCCCGCCGGCACGGACAGCAGGCCGTCCTGGACCGCGGCGAGGACGCTCGGGTCGGGGGCGGCGGAGGACTCCCAGGCGTCCTGGGCGGCACGCACGGCGTCGTGCCGTCCGTCGCCGTCGCGCTGCTCCACCATGCGCGGCACCTTAGTGCGCTCCCGGGTCCTGGACAGGTGTCCGGACCGCGTGTCACCCCAGCGGAGCATCCGGGACCCCGGACGCCGTCCGTTCCGTCCGGCGCTGACCGGTTCGCCCGCACGGTCGTGCGTCAGCGTCGTGACACGACCGGGCACGTGGCGAGGTGGTCGTCGACGACGCCGCACGCCTGCATCGCCGCGTACGCCGTGGTGGGGCCGACGAACCGGAAGCCGAGACCCCGCAGCTCCCGCGCCAGGGCCGCCGACTCCGCGGTGCGGCCCGGCACGTCGACCCACGTCGCCGGGCGTTCGCGCGGCGCTTCCGGGGCGTGCGACCAGAGGACCTCGTCGACGGTGCGGCCGGCCTCGTGCAGCGCGAGCAGCGCGCGGGCGTTCGCGACCGTCGCCTCGATCTTGGCGCGGTTGCGCACGATCGCGGCGTCCGCGAGCAGGCGCGCGACGTCGTCCTCGCCGAACCGCGCGACCACCTCCGGGTCGAACCCCGCGAACGCGGTCCGGAACGCGGGCCGCTTGCGCAGGATCGTGATCCACGCGAGGCCGGACTGGAACGCCTCGAGCGCGAGGCGCTCGAAGAGCGCGTGCTCGTCGTGCACCGGCACGCCCCACTCGTCGTCGTGGTACGCGGCGTAGAGCGGGTCGCCGTCGCCGAAGCAGCGGCCGGCGACGAGGGGGAGGGCGTCGCCTGCCGGCGGCAGGACGGGGTCGGGGGGCGCGGGCGTCTCGGTCATGCGGCGAGTGTGCTCGCCACCGGCGACATCGCGGCGCCTGCCGGCCGGGCGGTGTGGGCCTGCCGTCCTTGCGCCCGGGCTGGGGTCGGGTCGACGACGGTCCGGGTCACTGCTCCGCGCGCTGCCGGACCAGCTCCGCGATCCCGTCGAGGATCACGCGCGTGCCGAAGTCGAGCCCCGTCCCCTCGGCCCCGGGTGGCGCGGCGGCCGGGTCGAGCGCGCCGCCCGCCACCGCGCGCGCGAGCGCGGGGTGCGCGACCGGGTCGACGAAACGCGCGATGACCGCGTCGGGGTCGGCGCCGTCGCCCTCGCCGGCCGTCCGCTCGCGTGCCGCGTAGGCCTCGATCAGGCGTGCCCAGTCGAGCTGGTGGGCCGACAGCACGCCCACCACGTGGAGCTTCTCCGCCTCGGAGAGCCGCGTGTCCTCCAGGCACGCCAGCATCGCGTCCATCCACGCGAGCCGGTTCGGCCCGACCGCGAACAGCGTGCTCGTCGTCCGTGCGAGCCACGGGTGCGCGGCGAGGACGGGGCGCTGGAGCTCGAGCAGCAGCTCGGTGCGCGCGCGCCAGCCGCCGACCTCCGGGCCGACGTGCGGCGGCTGCCCGGCGGCGCGGTCGGCCATGAGCATGAGGACCTGGTCCTTGCTCGTCACGTACCGGTAGAGCGACATCGTCGTGAAGCCCAGCGACTCCGCCACGCGCGCCATGGAGACCGCGTCGAGGCCCTCCGCGTCGGCGAGCGCGATGCCGGCGTCGGCGATCTGCGCGAGCGACAGGCCCGGGCGCGGGCCACGGCGCGCGGGGGCGGGGGTGCGCCAGAGCACTGCGACGTCCGGCGGGACGTCGCTGAGGTCGGGCGCGGTGGCGCGGTCCGGGGAGTGCGCCGCACGACGTGCCGCGAGGGCCTCCGCCCGCGCCGCCTGCTCGGCGTCGCGCCGCGCGCGGGCCGCCTCGCGCGCGGCGTCGGCGGCCGCGGGCGCGTCGTCGCGGCGCTGCTCGTCCGCCGTCGTCGACGGGGACGGGAGGTGGTCGTCCATTGACGCCCGATCCTACAAGTGTGTATGACATACACACACAGTTTGCGACGTACACAGAAGGAGGTGCCCGATGGACGAGCCCGTCATCGAGGTCCGCGGCCTGCGCAAGGCCTACGGCGGCCGGACCGTGCTCGACGGCGTCGACCTGACCGCCCGGCGGGGCCAGGTCCTCGCCCTGCTGGGGCCCAACGGCGCGGGGAAGACGACGGCGGTGCGGATCCTGTCGACGCTCGTCGCGCCGGACGGCGGCACGGCGCGCGTCGCCGGGTTCGACGTGCGCCGCGAGCCGGCCCGCGTCCGCGCCGCCCTGAGCCTCACCGGCCAGTACGCCGCCGTCGACGAGCTGCTCACGGGTGAGGAGAACCTGCGGCTCGCGGCCCGCCTGGCGCACCTCCCGCGGCAGCAGGCACGCCCGCGCGTCGACGAGATGCTCGCGCTCTTCGACCTCACCGACGCGGCGCGGCGCACGGTGCGGACCTACTCCGGTGGCATGCGGCGTCGGCTCGACCTGGCCGTCAGCCTGCTGAGCCGACCCCAGGTCCTCGTCCTGGACGAGCCCACCACAGGACTGGACCCCCGCAGCCGCGCGGCGCTCTGGGACGTGGTCCGATCCGTCGTCACGGCGGGCGGGACGGTCCTGCTCACGACGCAGTACCTGGAGGAGGCCGATGCGCTGGCGCACCGGGTGGCGGTCGTCGACCGCGGCGTCGTCGTCGCGGAGGGCACCGCCGCGCAGCTCAAGGCCGCCGTCGGACCGGCGCACGTCGAGCTCGCGCTCGCGGACGGCACCACCGAGCGGCTGGCCACCGACGGCACGGTCGCCGACGTGCGACGGGTCCTCGGTGACGTGGAGCACCGCGGCCTCGCGGTCGAGCACTGGCAGGTGCGCACGCCCACGCTCGACGACGCCTTCCTCGCCCTGACCGGGCACGACGCCGGCCTCCTGCGGCCGGCCGGCGACCGCTCACCCGCGCTCGCCGCGTCCGGCGCGGCGCCGTCCACCCCGCACGCGGCCTCGGCCACGCCCGCCGCGTCCCGCCCGTCCCACCAGGAGTCCCGATGACCGTCCTCGACCTCACCCCGCGCCCCGTCCCGCCGCCGCCGGGCGTGCGCGACGCCGTGCGCGACACGCTCGCGCTGGTCGGCCGGAGCCTGCGCCGCTCCACGCGCCAGCTCGACACGCTGCTGCTCGCGGTGCTGCTGCCGGTCGTGCTGCTGCTGATGTTCGTCTACGTCTTCGGCGGCGCGATCAGCACCGGCATGGCGTACGTCGACTTCGTCGTGCCGGCGATCGTGCTGCTCACCGCCGGGTACGGCGCCGCGACGACCGCCGTGGACGTCGCGAGCGACATGACGAACGGCATCGTCGACCGCTTCCGCAGCATGCCGGTGCCGGCCGGGGCGGTCCTCACCGGGCATGTCGTGGCGAGCCTCGCGCGCAACGCGGTGTCCACCGCGCTCGTGGTCGCCGTCGCGCTGCTCGTCGGGTTCGACCCGGCCGCGTCCGCCGGGGACTGGGCCGCCGCGCTGGGCGTCCTCGTGGTCTACGTGCTCGCGCTCACCTGGGTGGCGGTGGCGATCGGGCTCGTCGCGTCCGGGCCCGAGGCGGCCAGCGGTTTCACGTTCGTCATCCTCTTCCTGCCGTACCTGTCGAGCGCGTTCGTCCCGGTCGGCACCATGCCGGGCGTGCTCGCGACCGTCGCGGGGCTCAACCCCGTGACGCCCACCGCGGACGCGCTGCGGGCGCTGCTGCTCGGGGCGCCCGTCGGCTCGTCGGCGGCCGTCGCCGTCGCCTGGTGGGTGGCGCTGCTCGTCGTCGCGCGCGTCGTCGCGGGGCTGCTGTTCCGCCGGCGCCGCTGACAGCCGGCGCCGCTGACCGCCGCACCGTCGACCGGTGGGGCGGGTGAACATCGCCCGAACGGGACGATCCGGACGCCCCGGGGGGTCGCGCGGGGGCGGTGGCGCGAGGTGTGATGCGGGAGGGACGGGTCACCGGTCGGTCGGCCGGGCGCGTCCCGGGGCGGGGGGCTCCATGTCGCAGGTGGGGGGACGTGCGCGGCGCGGACCGGGGCGGGCGGTCGCGGTGCACGTGGTCGTGGCGCTGCTGGCGCTCGGCGCCGTGGTGGGGTACGGCGAGAGGGCCGACGCGGCGCTCCCGGCCGGGCCGGCGGCCGTCGCGCGCGCGGCGGTCGTGGACCGCGGGGGTGCCTCGACGGTGGCGCTGCACCCCGCCGAGGGGCCGGCTGCCGGCGGCGTCCGCGTGCTGCTCACGGGTCCGCGGGTGGGCACCGCCTCCGCCGTGCGCTTCGACGGCGTCCGCGCCACGGGCCTGCGCCGGATGGGTCCGGCGGCGCTGTCGGTCGTCCCGCCGGCGCGCGAACCCGGGACCGTCGACGTGACGGTGGCGCTCCCCGGCCGGGACCCGGCGCCGGCCACGTTCACCTACGTCGGCGACGGTCCGGGGGTCGTCGTCCACGGCATCGCGCCCGACACCCTCCCGACGTCCGGCGGTCCCGTCGCCGTGGACGGCGCGGGCCTCGGCGGCGTGCTCGACGTGACGGTCGGCGGGCTGCCGGTGTCCGACCTCGCCGTCACCGACACGCGCGTGTCCTTCGTGGCCCCGGCCGTCGAGGGCGAGGGCGGCGCGCCCGTCGTCCTCGTCCTGCCCGACGGCGAGCTCGACGCGGGCGTCCTCGCGTACGTCCCGCCCCGCGTCGACGCGCTCACCCCCGCGACCGGCGGCACGGCCGGCGGCGACGTCGTCACGATCACCGGCTCGGGCCTCGCGACGGCGACGGGCGTCGACGTCGGCGGGACGGTCGTCGCGGTCGACCGCGCCGACCCGGACGGCACGACGGTGGAGCTGCGCACGCCCGCGCACGCGCCGGGCGTCGTCGACGTCACCGTCCTGCTCGACGGCTCCGACGCGACCCTCGCCGACGCGTACACGTACGACGACGGCGGCGGCGGGAGTGGGGGCGAGGGGGCGGTCCGCGGCGTCACGCCCACCACGGGTCCGGCGGCCGGTGGCACCTACGTGACCCTGACGGGCACGGGCCTGGCCGGCGTCACCGACGTGACCTTCGGCGGCACGTCCGCGGTGGTGCTCGACGTGGCCGTCGACGGCTCGTCGGTGCGCGTCGAGGCGCCGCTCGGCCCGCCCGGTGCCACGGTCGACCTCGTCGTCGTCCTGCCCGGCCAGGACGTCGTGCTGCCGGGTGCCTACACGTACGTCCCGGACGGCACCGGGACGGCGGTCACGGGCCTCGCGCCCGCCACGCTGCCGACGTCCGGCGGCACGATCACCGTCACGGGCAGCAGGCTGCACGGCGCGACGGGCGTCACCGTGGGCGGTGTCGAGGCCGCGGACGTGCGCGTCGCCGCCGACGGCACCTCCGTCACCGCCACCGTCGCCCCCGTCGCCGCGCCGGGACGCGCGCGCGTCACCGTCTGGTTCCCGGCCGGCACGATCCCGGCGGGGGAGGTGGAGCTGGTCGCGGGCGGCACCGACGGGTGACCTGACCGGCCGGACCCTGCCGGGTCGGCGCCGGACGGGGTCACCGGCGGGTCGTCATCGGCCGGGCGTCACGTGCACTGGCCCGTGCGCGCACCGCCCACCGTCGTCGTCGCCGGGTCGACCAGCACGGGGAGGGCGTTGCCGACGCAGGCCAGGTCGCCCGCGACGTCCGCGTGCTCGACCTCGACGCGGCCCAGGTTGCGCTCGAGCGTGAGCGAGCCGTAGCTGCTCTGCCGCTGCTGCCCGTCGTCGATCCAGTGCCAGGGGCCGTCGGACCGGCGCAGGCCGCCCAGCACCACCCGTCCGTACGCGTCGCGCACGGTGACGGCGCCGCCCACGGCGGTCTCGGCCAGCACCATGCCCGTCGGCGACGACGACGTGAGCGGCCCGTCGACGACCGTCTCCGCGAGGGTCACCGCGCCGCCGCGGGTCGTGACCGCCCCGCGCACGTGCGCCTCCCGCAGCTGCAGCCCGCCGTCCTCGTCGTCCAGCGCCGCGCCCGGCAGGAAGTCCCGGCCCCGGTCGTGCAGCCCGAACCGCACGTCGATGCCGCCGACGTCCGCCGCCGACCAGAGCGTCCCGGTCGTCCCGCGCACGCGCCCGTCCACCCGGCCGGTGAGGACGACCTCGTTGGCGCTCACCAGCAGCACGTCGCCGCCGACCGTGACGTCGGTGAGCTCCACGATCGCGTCGCGGACGACCACGTCGCCGTCGACGCGCACGTCCGACAGCTCGGGCCAGTCACCGCCGAACTCCGGCGGCGGCGCCGTCACGTGCACGTCGCCCTGCACGTGGACGCCCGACAGCCCGCACCCGTCGAGGAGGACGTCGCCCGGGTAGGTCGTGCGGGTGCGGAACTCCTGCCACGTCTCGGCGTTGCAGACGAACACGCCCGGGTCGGACGCGCCGGCGGGCACGGCCGCCGCTCCCAGGATCGCCGCCGCGGTGCCCAGCACCCCGACCGCACGTCGTCCACGCATGTCCACGTCGCCCCCGCTCGTCGTCATGTCCGCCGGCGTCCTCCGCCGGCCCGTGTCGTCGTGTCAGCCCGCGCACCGGCCGGTGCGGGCGCCGCCGATGGTCACGTCGGTCAGTCGCGGCGTCACGGCGCCGCCCGTGCAGTCGACGTCGCCGGCCACGTCCGTCGCGCCGACGACCACGCGCGAGGCGTTGTCCTGCACGAGCAGGTCGCCGCCGACCGTCGTCCGTCGCGCCGGCGGCCCGTCGACCCAGCCGCCGCCGGTCCAGCGCAGGTGCCCGACGTCGACGCGCTGGTGCGCGCGCCGCACCGTGAGGTCCGCCGCGACGTCCGCCTCGGACACGACCGACGACCACACCCACGACAGCGTGAGCCCGCGCCGCAGCGTCACGTCGGCGACGTGCGTGGCGCCGCCGTGCACGTTGACCCAGCCGCCGACGTCCGCCCGCCACAGGGTGAGCCCGCGCGTGCGCACCGCCTGCGGCACCGCGATGTTGATCGCGCCGCGCACCGTGCCGCTGAGCAGAGCCCGGTCCGTCTTGCCGCGGACGCTGCGGCCGACCTCGCCGACGATGCGCACGTCGGCGGCACGGTCGAGCTGCACACCTCCGGCGACGACCACGTCGTCGAGGTCCGCCTCCGCCCCGGCGCCCACGACGACGTCCCCGTCGACCCGTGTCGCCGTCACGCGGGCGACCGCGCCGTCGGCGACGCGCACGTCGCCGAGCACGTGCGCCTCGAGGAGCCAGCAGCCGTCGCCCTCGACCACCACGTCACCGGGCACGGTGACCCCGTCGAGCCAGTCGTCCGGCCCGCACGTCCACGCCGCGGGCGGCGCCGCGGCTGCGGCCGGTGCGACCGCGCCTGGTGCGACCGTCCCCACGGCGGCCGCTGCGGCCACCGCCGCCACCACCGCGGCCCTCGTCGTCCTGCTCCGTCGCATGGCGCCCCCCGCGTCGACGTCGTGGCGCCATCGTGGCCGCGCGACCGGGCGGAACGCCACGAACCGGGCAGAACTTCACCCGGCGGCGCGCGCCGCCGTCGGGTGCTGGACAGGCGTCCGTGCCGCGTTCACCCGGCCGCCACGCCGCCGTGGGCGCCGGGGCCTACGCTCCCGCCATGGCGCACCCCACCGCTGAGGTCCCCGCCGGCGCACCCGTCGCCGAGCCACCCGTCGTCCGCCGGCAGGTGGCCGCGTGGGCCGCGTGGGACTGGGGGTCGGCCGCCTTCAACGCGGTGGTGACGACGTTCGTCTTCACCGTCTACCTGACCGGGACGACGTTCGTGGAACCCGGTGCGGACGAGACGGCCGCGACGGCGCTGCACAGCCAGTGGCTCGGCTGGGGCCTCGCCGCCGCCGGCGTGCTCGTCGCGCTGACCGCGCCCGCGCTCGGGACGCTCGCCGACGCGGGCGGGCGGCGGCGGCCGCTGCTCGGCGCCATGTCGGCGGTCGTCGGTCTCAGCATCCTCGCGCTGTGGTTCGTGCAGCCCGCCGAGGGCGGCATGGACGACGCGGTGCGCCTCGGTGTGACGCTGCTGGCCGTCGGGACCATCGCCGCCGAGATCGCGTCCGTCGCGTACAACGCGCTGCTGCTGCAGATCAGCGGCCCGCGGACGATCGGCCGCATCAGCGGCATCGGGTGGGGCGCGGGGTACGTCGGCGGCATCGTGCTGCTGCTCGTGCTCTACTTCGGCTTCATCCAGCCCGACGTCGGCCTGTTCGGCGTGACGTCGGAGGGCGGCCTCGACGTGCGGGTGTCGATGCTCGTCGCGGGTGCCTGGTTCCTCGTGTTCGCCGTGCCGGTGCTCGTCGCGGTGCCGGACCACCGGCGGCCGGGCGCGCCGGCGCGGGTGAGCGTCGTCGGGGCCTACGCGACCGTCGGCCGGCACGTCGCCGCGCTGCGGCGGGACCGGCGCTCGACGCTGCGGTTCCTCGTCGCGAGCGCGGTGTTCCGGGACGGGCTCGCGGGCGTGTTCACGTTCGGCGGCGTGCTGGCGGCGGGCACGTTCGGCTTCTCGGCCGCCGACGTCATCGTGTTCGCCATCGCCGCGAACGTCGTCGCCGGCGCCGCGACCGTCGCCGCCGGCTGGCTGGACGACCGGTACGGCCCGCGGCGCGTCGTGACGTGGTCGCTCGTGGTGCTCGTCGTCGCCGGGACCGTCGTCTTCCTGCTGCACGACGTGGGCGCGTCGGCGTTCTGGGCGGGCGGGCTCGTGCTGTCCGCGTGCGTCGGGCCGGCGCAGTCGGCGTCGCGCGCGCTGCTCGCCCGGCTCGCCGAGCCGGGCCGCGAGACGGAGGTGTTCGGCCTGTACGCGACGACCGGGCGCGTCGCGACGTTCCTCGCGCCGGCGGCGTTCTCGACCGCGATCCTGATCGGCGGCGGCGAGCAGTACTGGGGCATCCTCGGCATCGTCGCGGTGCTCCTGCTCGGGCTCCTGCTGTTCGTGCCGGTGCGCTTCCCGCGCGGGCTCGGCGTCGACGGGCGGCGCGACGTGGCCCCGGCGACGATGGACGCGTGACGGAGGCGACGGACGGCGGCGCGGGCCGGTCGAGGACGGCGGACGACGCGGCCGGGTGGGTCCCCGACCCGCTGCTCGCCGGTCACGAGGTCCGCACGCTGCCGGGTTGGTGGCCAGACTCCGGGCCGTCGTGGCCGGCCGTCCGCGCCGGCGGTGCCGCACCCGTGCTCACCCTCGTGCGCCCGGCCGACCAGCCCCCCGCGCCCCGCGGCGTCGTCGTGCACCTGCACGGCTACAACGACTACTACTTCGAGACGCACCTGGCCGCCGCGCTGTGCGACGCGGGGTGGGCGTTCCTCGCCGTCGACGCCCGCCGCGCCGGCCGGTCCCTGCGCCCCGGCGACGTGCCGCACTACCAGGGCGACCTGCGCGAGCAGGCGTCGGACCTGGGGCGCACCGTCGCCGCGGCGCGCACCGCGTGGCCGGGGGTGCCCGTGGTGGTGCACGGCCACTCGACCGGCGGGCTCGTCGCCGCGCTGTGGGCGCACGCGCACCGGGTGCGCGGCGGTGCCGACGCGGTCGTGCTGAACAGCCCGTTCCTGTCGGTGGAGCGGTCGTGGGTGACGCCGCTGCAGGACCAGGCGCTGCGGCCGCTGGCACGGTCGGCGCCGCTGCGCGTCGTCTCGTCGGGGCCGTCGCGGTACGCCGGGCGGATGCGCGAGCGGTGGGAGTTCGACACCGAGCTCAAGCGTCCCGACGGCGTGCCCGTGCGCGCGGGGTGGCTCGCGGCGGTGCGCTCGGGGCAGCGGCGCGTGGCGCGCGGGCTCGACATCGCCGTGCCGGTGCTGGTGGCGCGCTCGGCGCGGTCCGGCGCGGACCTGGCGGAGGGCGACGACCTCGACACGGTGGACACGGTGCTGGATGTCGCGACGATCGCGGCGCTGGCACCGGGGCTCGGCCGGGACGTGCGCGAGGTGGTCGTCGAGGACGGCGTCCACGACCTGGCCCTGTCGGCCGACACCCCCCGCGCGACGTACCTGACGGCGGTGACGGACTTCCTGCACGCGGTAGCCGTCCGCTGAGACCGTCGTGCGCGGGACCTCACGTCCCCGGGACGACGGTCTCGCGGGACGGCGGCGTGGGATGACGGGGCGGGTCTGCGTCGTTGCAGCGGACGTCCGGCCGGTCCGAGCGAGGAGGCGCGATGAGCACCGAGAGCACCCTGACCGACGAGGACCGCGCGCTGCTGCGCCGGCCGCTGCACGGGTTCTTCACCGTCGCGTCCGGCCCGGTCCCGCCGCAGCCGCGGCCCGTGTGGTTCGAGTTCGCGGACGACCACACCGTGCAGCTCTTCACCGGTCCGGACGCCCTCAAGGTGCGGCACCTGCGCGCCGACCCGCGCGCGTCGATGGTCGTCGCGGCGCCGGTGGGGGAGCGCGAGCACTGGGTGGCCGTGTCCGGGCCCGTGACGATCGAGACCGACGGCGCGCACGAGCTCGCCGCGCGCCTCGCCGCCCGGTACTGGGACCTGGACGACCCGGTGCGGGCACGTGACCTCGAGGGCCTGCTCGCCGAGGACTACGTCCGGCTGGTCCTGCACCCGGAGCGCGTGCGGCGCACGGTCTTCTAACCGCCCCGGTCGGACCGGCGGTGACCCGCCGACGTCAGCCGCGGTCGAGCCGGTCCAGCAGGTCGACCGCGGCGCGTGCGTAGTCGCTGATCCAGCGGTCGTGGATGCGCTTGATGGGCAGCGGCGCGAGCGCCAGGTGCCGCTCCCGTCCGACCTTGCGCCCGGTGACGAGCTCCGCCTGCTCGAGCACGCGCAGGTGCTGCAGCGCGGTCGTGCGGTCGAGCTCGGGGAACAGGCCGCACAGCTCGCCGGTGGTGCGGGGTGACTCCTTGAGGGCGTCCAGCATGCGCCGGCGGACCGGTGCGGCGAGGGCCTTGAAGACGCGGTCGTCGTCCTCGGCGGACCCCTTGTCGGGCGGCGTCGACATGTTGTAAGAATACAACATGTCTAACGACGAGACGCTCACCGCGCTGTCCTTCACCGTGTCGGGACGCATCGCGCGCCCCTGCGCCGAGGTGTACGAGGCCGTCGTCGACCCCGCGCAGCTCTCGCGCTACTTCACCACCGGCGGCGCGCGCGGCCGGCTGGAGCCCGGCGCCGACGTCACCTGGGACTTCGCCGACTTCCCCGGCGCGTTCCCCGTCACCGTCGTCGAGGCGGACCCGCCGCGGCGGCTCGTGATCGAGTGGGACGGCCAGGCCACCGCGGGCGACCGCGGCACGACGCGGACGGAGCTCACGTTCGAGCCGGTCGACGACGGCGCCCGCACGCTCGTCACAATCACGGAGTCGTCGTGGCGCCCCACGCCCGACGGCGCGCGCGCGGCGTTCGGCAACTGCGAGGGCTGGACGGGCATGCTCGCCGCGCTCAAGGTGTGGCTTGAGCACGGGGTGAACCTGCGGGAGGGCTTCTACCGCTGAGGCGGCCCGCGGGTGCGTCCGCCCCGATGGCACCCGAGCCCGTCAGCCCTCGACGCCCGTCGCCGCGTGCGACGCCCCCACCGGCTTCGACTCCGGCGACCCGCGCTCGCGCAGGAACACCGCGAGCAGCACCATGCACAGCACCGCCAGGAACTCGGACTGCCAGTTCTGCAGCGTGCGGTTCCAGAAGTCGGGCTCGCCGAGGTACTCG
This sequence comes from Cellulomonas sp. NPDC057328, assembly GCF_042667215.1. Lineage (NCBI taxonomy): Bacteria > Bacillati > Actinomycetota > Actinomycetes > Micrococcales > Cellulomonadaceae > Cellulomonas > Cellulomonas sp. NPDC057328. The sequence continues at coordinate 28,851 of NZ_JBHUZW010000007.1, forward strand.
GTCCACGGCACAGGGTCCTGCAGGTCGCGCATCTGCTCCTCGGAGTAGGCGACGGCCCCCGTCATGGACTGGACGAGCCACGACAGCAGGAAGATCGACCCCATCACCAGCGTGAGGGAGTGCGAGTAGACGCCGAGCCGCCAGCCACGCACGCGCGCCCACGCCGGCGAGTCCGGCGTCGCGTGCTCGGCGACGTTCTGCTCCTCGTCGGTCTCCCGGCCGGCGTCGTCGAGCGGCTTCGACTCGGGCGAGCCCTTCTGCACGAGCCACACCGTCGCGGCGATGAACAGCAGGAACTGCAGGAACTCCGACTGCCAGTTCTCCGTGACGTCCACAGCGAACGCCGACGAGAACAGGTAGTCCCCGAGCGGCACGGGGTCCAGGCCCGCGGCGCGCTGCTCCTCGTTGAAGAACGCGACGCCGGTGAACGCCTGCCCGACCAGCGACAGGAGGAGGATCGCCGCGAAGAACAGCGCGAGCCCGTTCTCCTTCAGCACGCGCCGCGCGCTCACCGGCGCACCGCCGCGAGCACGGCCGCCACGACGAGCGTCCCGTAGACGGCGACGAGCGTCAGCGTGAACAGGATGCGTTGCGACCTCATGCCGCCACCTCGCAGTCGTACGGGCGGTCGGGCACGGCGTCGCACCCGGCGGCGGTGACGACCCACCCGTCGCCCGACCGCGCGAGGAACACCGTGTCCGACGCGAGGAGCACCTGCGCCTGCCGCCCGGCGACGTGCACCGTCGGGTCGCCGCGGCCGCCGGCGCGGGACGCGAGCTCGTCGCCGGCCCGCCCGGACGTCAGCGCCTCCGCGCAGGGTGCGTCCGCGTCGTCGGCGGCCGCCTCGGCCGCGTCCGGCAGCAGGAGCGCGCACGCCGCCTCGCCGTCACCCGCCGCGACGGCCGCGTAGAACGCCTCGGCCGCGGCCACGGGGGCTGACGACGCCGGCGGGCCGCTGCAGGCGGTCGCGAACGCCGACGTCAGCGCCAGTGCGACGGCCGCCGCACCACCTCGTCTGTCCATGCCCGGATGCTGGCAGGGACGGGAAGGGTCGGCATCCCGGCTGCGCGACCGCGCACCCGGACGGCTCAGGCGCCCTCGCAGCGCCCCTCGCGCCAGTAGCCCATGAACGCGACGGCCTTGCGGTCGACGCCGCACTCGCGCACGAGGTGACGGCGCAGCGTCTTGATCATGCCCGCCTCGCCGGCGAGCCACGCGTACAGGTGCGCCTCGGCGGCGAGCGGGGCGCCGGTCGTGTAGTCGACCGGGACCTCCCACAGCATGCCGTGGTCGACGTCGACGTCCTCGAGCTCGACGTCCGGCACGGGCGCCTGGCCGGGCAGGAGGCGGGCGCACGCGGCCTGGACGGCGGGGACGAGCAGCTCGCCGTGGTGGCGGCCGTCGCGGCCGTACCAGCGGACCGTCACGCCCTCGGGGCCGTGCAGGTCGAGGCGGTCGTCGGACCACGGCATCTCGATGAGCACCTCGCCGCGCGCGTCGCGGGGCAGCCGCTCGACGATGCCCGCGATGGCCGGCAGGGCCGTCTCGTCGCCCGCGATGAGCAGGCGGTCCGTGCGGGCCGGGGGCACGAAGTCGACGCCGCCGTGCGGGCCGGCCCAGTCGGCGTTCGGGCCGAGGACGACGAGCTCGTCGCCCACCTCCGCGGTCGACGCCCAGCGCGACGCCGGGCCGGTGTCGCCGTGCAGCACGACGTCGACGTCGAGCTCGCGCGCCGGCTGCCGGACGCCGCGCGCCGTGTAGGTGCGGATCGGGTGGCGCTCGTCCTCAGGCAGCCCACGCCAGCGGCCGTACCAGTCGGCGGACTCGCCGAGGTCGAGCAGGCCCTCGTAGCCGGCCGTCTCGATGGGCAGGAAGAACTTGATGCGCTGGTCGAAGCCGTTGTCGGCGAACTTGTCCAGCGTGTCGCCCGTGAACGTCACGCGCAGCAGGCTCGGGCACATGCGCTGCAGCCGCGCGACCCGCACGTGGAACATGCGGAACGGGGAGACCTCGACGGCCTCGAGGGTCGCCGCCGACGGCGTCGCCTCGACGGTCTCGGTCGTCGTCAGGTCGCTCGCCGTGGCGGTGCTCGTCGCGGTCACGGCTGCAGCATAAGGTCAGGCTTACCTGAGTTGGCAAGGCGCGAGTGCGTCACGCCACACGGACGGTCAGGGTGCGGCGCGTGGCCGGTCGATCGCGACGACCCCCACGACATCGCCCAGACCGGCGAAGTCGTCGGGGTTCGTCGTCCACACCGAGAGGCCGTGGGCCGCCGCGGTCGCGGCGATCATGAGGTCCGCGACACGACGACGCGGCGTCCGCCCGACGCCGTGGACGGCTGCCGCCAGCCGGCCGTAGAGGCGGGCGGCCTCGGCGTCGAAGGGCAGTGGGTCGAACTCGCTCTCGGCGCGCTGCAGCACGTCCGTGCGTCGCGCGCGCTCGGCTCGGGCCTCCTCGTCGTCGCCGGTGACGAGGTGCACGCCCGCCGACAGCTCGGCCAGCGTGACGGCGGAAACCGCGACCTCCTGGGGCAGCAGCGTGACGTCGATCCACCGGCGCAGGATCAGGACGTTCGTGTCGAGCAGCCCGCGGCTGACCTCACCGGGCATAGGGGTCGACGCCGTCGTCGGTCAGCGTCGCGTCCTGGTCGGCGCGGAAGCGCTCGAGGTCGACCTCCGGCGCCGTGCGCGACAGGGCGGCGAACTCCGACCGTGGGACGAACTGCCGCCTCCGGCGCAGCGGGACGAGCTCGCCGATGCGGTGCCCGTCGCGCGTGACGACGAAGGCCTGGCCGCCTTCGACAGCGTCCATGATTTCCTTCGAGCGCAGACGCAGGTCGCGCTGGCTGATCTCCGGCTGTGCCGTCATGTCTCCACGGTAGCAAGGTGTGGCACGCGGTAGCACGCCTTACTGCTGACCCTGCCGGGCCGGGAGCTGCTGGACCGCCCACTCGTTGCCGTCGGGGTCGCGGAAGCCGGTGAAGCGTCCCCACGCGAGGTCCTGCACCTCCGGCGCGTCGACGCCGTGCGCGACGAGGTGCTCCCGGGCGGCGTCCGCGTCGTCGACGACGACCTGGAGCCCCGTCACCGACCCGGGCGGCGCGTCCGTGATGCCCTCGCCGATCGCGATCGAGCACGCCGAGCCCGGGGGCGTCAGCTGGACGAACCGCAGGTCGTCGCTGACGCGGACGTCGTGGTCCACCACGAAGCCGACGTGGTCGGCGTAGAAGGCCTTCGCGCGGTCCACGTCGCTGACCGGCACCATGACGAGCTCGAGCCTGAACTCCATCGCGCGCTCCCACCCTGGGGTCGCCGACCCGACGTCGGCGGCGGTACGGCCATGCTCCCGCCGACCACCGACACGCGTCACCCCTCCCGAGGTCGCGTGTGCAGCGTTCGTGCCTCCTGGCGCGACGAACGCTGCACACACGCGCGTGCCGGCACGCGCCCGCCGCGCACCCGCTCCCGGCCGGCGTCAGCCGACCGCGCCCGTGCCGAACGCCAGGCCCAGCACGTACGTCGCCGCCGCCGCGCCGAACCCGATCGCGAGCTGCCGCAGCGCCCGCCGCAGCGGCGACGCGCCCGAGAGCAGGCCCACGACGGACCCCGTCCCGAGCAGCGCCAGCCCGACGAGGCCCGCGGACCACGCGACGGCCGTCCAGCCCTCCGCGCCCAGCAGGTACGGCAGCACGGGCACGGCGGCGCCGGACGCGAAGAAGCAGAAGCTCGCGACCGCCGCGCCCCACGCGGTGCCGACCGACTCGTGCTCGTCCCGCTCGCGCACCGGCTCGGCGCCCGCGGCCGCGCCACCCGCCCCGTCCGTCGTCGCGCCACCCGCCCCGTCCCCGGCCGCGTCGTCGTCCACCGGCGCCGGCGTGCCGCCCGGCAGCGTCGTCGTCGTGCGCAGCAGCGAGTTCGTCACCTGCTGCCGCGCCTCCCACTGCGCGAGCGACGCCAGCACGACGTCCGCGCGCGCCTGCGCCTCGGCGGCGGACATGCCCCGCGCCCGGTAGACGAGCGCGAGCTCGTTCGCGTCGACGTCGAGGTGCAGGAGCGCGGCGGCGGCGTCGGCGTCGGGCCGGGACGCCTCCAGCAGCTCGCGCTGCGAGCGCACCGACACGTACTCGCCGGCGCCCATCGACAGCGCGCCCGCCAGGAGGCCCGCGAGCCCGGTGAGCAGCACGGTGCCGGCCGCGACGCCGGACGCGCCGATGCCCAGGACCAGCGCGAGGTTCGACACGAGGCCGTCGTTGGCGCCGAACACCGCGGCGCGGAACGTGCCGCTGATCTGCTGGCGGCCCCGCATGGCGAGGCCGCGGACGACCTCCTCGTGGATCTGCTCGTCGGCGGCCATGCGGGGCGTCGCCTCGGCGTCGCGCTCGTACGTCGACCGGGCCTCGGCGCGCTGCGCGAGCGCGAGCACGAACACCGACCCGAACCGCCGGGCCAGCCACCCGAGCACGCGGCTGCGCCAGTCGCCGCGCAGCGGACGTCCGACGTCGTCGCCGAGCAGCTCGAGCCAGTGCGACTCGTGCCGCCGCTCCGCCTCGCCGAGGGCCAGCAGGATGTCGCGCTCCTCGCCGGTGCGACGCACGGCGAGGTCGCGGTAGACGGCCGCCTCGGCGCGCTCGTTGGCGAGGTTGCGGCGCCAGCGGTGCAGCTGCGCGGGCGTCGGGCGGGCGCCGCTCGGCGCTGCGGGACGGTCGGGGGACGCGGGCGTGCTCATGGTGCTCCGGGGACGACGACGGGTGGGCACGCGGACGGGCCCGGGACCGCGGTGGTCCCGGGCCGCGCCGGTGCACCGGCACCGTAGGCGTCCGCGGAGGGTTGCGATAACGGGCGGCGACGGTCTGCCGGGGCCCGCAGCGGCGGCGGCCGGGCGGCCCGCACGCCGCGTTGCGGACGGCCGAACTCGCGCGCGGTCCGTCCCTGCGGGGCCCCACGCCCGTCGGGACGCGGGACCGACCACCTCGGGACGGCTGCTACGGTTCCACAGGTAAGCCTCACCTAAGCAACCGCGACGGTCGGGCCCCCTCCGTCATCCCCCGAAAGCGAGCCCTGTCGCATGAGCACCCGTCGCCTGTCCGCGCTCGCCGCGGTCGGATCGGTCGTCCTGGCCCTCTCCGCGTGCAGCAGCGCGGCCGACTCGACCGCCGGCACCAGCCCCGCGGCCACCGCCGGGGCGACGGCGGACTTCCCCGTCGTCATCGAGCACGCGTTCGGCGAGACGACGATCGAGGAGAAGCCCGAGCGCGTCGCCACCGTCAACTGGGCGAACCACGAGGTCCCGCTCGCGCTCGGCGTCGTGCCCGTCGGCATGGCGGCCGCGAACTTCGGCGACGACGACGGCGACGGCCTGCTGCCGTGGGTCGAGGAGAAGCTCGAGGAGCTCGGCGGCGAGGCGCCGGTGCTCTTCGACGAGACCGACGGCATCGACTTCGAGGCCGTCGCGGACACGCAGCCGGACGTCATCCTGGCCGCGTACTCCGGCCTGACGCAGGAGGACTACGACATCCTCAGCGAGATCGCGCCGGTCGTCGCCTACCCGGAGTCCGCGTGGGCGACGTCGTGGCGCGACCTGATCCTCGTCAACGCGGCCGGCATGGGCATGGCGGCCGAGGGCGAGGCGCTCGTCGAGGAGCTCGAGGGCGAGATCGCCGAGACGGTCGCGGCGCACCCGGGCCTCGAGGGCGTGCCGACGATGTTCCTCACCCACGTCGACACGAGCGACCTGAGCACCGTGAACTTCTACACGGCGAACGACTCGCGCGCCGCGTTCTTCGAGGACCTCGGCCTGGCCACGCCGGCCGCGGTCGAGGAGGCCTCCGCCTCGGGCGAGTTCTCGGGCAGCGTCAGCGCCGAGCAGCTCGACATGTTCGACGACGTCCGGCTCATCGTCACGTACGGTGACGCGGAGCTCGTCGACGTGCTCAAGGCGGACCCGCTGCTGTCGCAGATGCCCGCCGTCGCGAACGACGCGATCGTCTCCCTGGACGGCAGCGGCCCGCTGGGCACCGCCGCGAACCCGACGCCGCTGGCCATCTCGTGGGTCCTGGACGACTACGTGACGATGCTCGCGGACGCCGTCCCGGCCGAGTGACCGCGGCCGCACCCACCGCGCCGGTCGTCGCCACGCTGCGACGGCCGGCGCGGGTGCGCCTGCTCTGGCTGGTCGCGGTCCTCGCCGTGCTCGCGCTGCTGGTGGCGGCGTCCGTGACGACCGGCTCGCGCGAGGTCGCGTGGGCCGACATCACCGCGGCGCTCGGCGGGTCCGTCGAGAACGTGAGCCAGGCCGCCGTCGCGAAGCGCATCCCGCGCACGCTGCTCGCGGTGCTGGTCGGCGCCGCGCTCGGCCTGTCCGGCGCGGTCATGCAGGGCGTCACGCGCAACCCGCTCGCCGACCCGGGCATCCTCGGCGTGACGATGGGCGCGTCGCTGGCCGTCGTCGTGGGCATCGCGTGGTTCGGGCTGTGGACGGCGACGTCGCAGATCTGGGTCGCGATCGCCGGCGCCGCCGTCTCCGCGGTGTTCGTCTACGTCGTCGGGTCGCTCGGCCGCGGCGGCGCGACGCCGCTCAAGCTCGCGCTCGCGGGCGCCGCGACGTCCGCCGCGCTCGTCTCCTTCATCAGCGCCGTCGTGCTGCCGCGCGGCGACATCGCCGACAGCGTGCGGTCGTGGCAGATCGGCGGCGTGGGCGGCGCCGACCTCGGGCGGATCGGGGTCGTGCTGCCGTTCCTCGGTGTCGGCGCGGCCGTGTGCCTGCTCGCGGCCCGGTCGCTGAACTCCCTCGCCCTCGGCGACGAGCTCGCCGCGGGGCTCGGCGAGCGCGTGGTCGTCGCCCGGCTCGTCGCGTCGACCGGCGCGGTGGTGCTCGCCGGGGCGGCGACGGCGGTGGCGGGGCCCATCGGCTTCGTCGGTCTCGTCGTGCCGCACCTGTGCCGGCTCCTCGTCGGCGTCGACCACCGCTGGCTGCTGCCGTTCTCGGCGCTGACGGGGGCCGCGCTCGTCACCGTGTCCGACGTCGTGGGGCGCGTCGTCGCGCGGCCCGAGGAGCTCGACGTCGGCATCATCACCGCGCTGGTCGGCGCGCCGTTCTTCATCCTCGTCGTCCGCCGGTCGAAGGTGCGCGAGCTGTGACCGCGGCCCTGACGACCGGTACCGCCCGCGACGCCGCCTCCGACGTCGAGGCCGCCGTCGTGGCGTCCCGCCGCCGGCGCACGGCGGCGCGCCGGCGCACCATCGCCGTGCTGGCGGTGCTCGTCGTCGTGCTGCTCGCGACGTCGCTCGTGGTCGGGCGGACGTTCCACCCGCCGGCCGACGTGCTGCGCGTGCTGCTCGGTGAGGACGTGCCCGGCGCGTCGTTCACCGTCGGGCGCCTGCGCCTGCCGCGCGCCGTGCTCGCGGTCGCCGCGGGCGCGTGCTTCGGCCTGGGCGGCGTCACGTTCCAGACGATGCTGCGCAACCCGCTCGCGAGCCCCGACCTCATCGGCATCAGCACGGGGGCGAGCGCGGCCGCCGCCTTCGGCATCGTGTTCCTCCAGCTCAGCGGCGCGCAGGTGTCGGTGTTCGCCATCACGGCGGGCCTCGGGGTCGCGCTGCTCATCTACGTGCTGTCGTTCCGGCAGGGCGTGCTCGGCACGCGGCTCGTGCTCATCGGCATCGGCGTCGCCGCGATGCTCGAGAGCGTCACGAGCTACGTGCTGAGCAAGGCGCCGCGGTGGGAGCTGCAGGAGGCGCTGCGCTGGCTCAGCGGCAGCCTCAACGGCGCCGGCTGGCGCGAGGTCGTCCCCGTGCTCGTCGCGCTGCTCGTGCTCGGCCCCGTGCTGCTGGGGCAGTCGCGCAACCTCGGTCAGCTCCAGCTCGGCGACGACACCGCGTCGGCGCTCGGCGTGCGGGTCGAGCGGACGCGCGTGCTGCTCATCGGCTCCGCGGTCGCGCTCATCGCGTTCGCCACGGCCGCCGCCGGGCCCGTCGCCTTCGTCGCCTTCCTGTCCGGGCCCATCGCGTCACGCATCCTTGGCCCGCGCGGGTCGCTGCTCGTCCCCGCGGCGCCCGTCGGCGCGCTGCTCGTGCTCGTCGCGGACCTCGTCGGGCAGTTCGCGTTCGGCACCCGCTACCCCGTCGGCGTCGTCACCGGCGTGCTCGGCGCCCCCTACCTCGTCTACCTGATCGCGCGCACCAACCGCGCGGGAGGCTCCCTGTGACCACGTCCCACACGCTGCAGGCCGCGGCGCTCACCCTCGGCTACCGCGACCGCACCGTCATCGACGACCTCGACCTCACCGTCCCGCCCGGCCGCGTCACCGCCATCGTCGGCGCGAACGCCTGCGGCAAGTCGACGCTGCTGCGGTCGATGTCGCGCCTGCTCGCCCCGCGCGGCGGGCAGGTGCTGCTCGACGGCAAGGAGGTGCACCGCACGCCCGCCAAGGAGCTCGCCCGCACGCTCGGCCTGCTGCCGCAGTCGCCGATCGCGCCGGAGGGCATCACGGTCGCCGACCTCGTCGGGCGGGGACGCCACCCGCACCAGCGGGTGCTCTCGCGGTGGAGCCGCGAGGACGACCGCGCCGTCGCGGCCGCGCTCGAGGCGACCGGCACGGCGGACCTCGCCGACCGGCCCGTCGACGAGCTCTCCGGCGGCCAGCGCCAGCGTGTGTGGATCGCGATGGTCCTGGCGCAGCAGACAGACCTCCTGCTGCTCGACGAGCCCACGACCTTCCTCGACGTCAGCCACCAGGTCGAGGTGCTCGACCTGCTCACGGACCTCAACCGCGCGCGCGGCACGACGGTGGTCATGGTGCTGCACGACCTCAACCTCGCCGCGCGCTACGCCGACCACCTCGTGGCCATCGCCGGCGGGCGCGTGCACGCCGCCGGCACCCCGGTCGAGGTGCTCAGCGAGGACGTCGTGCGCGCGACGTTCGGCCTCGACAGCCGGATCATCACCGACCCGCTCTCGGGCCGGCCGCTCATGCTGCCGGTGGGACGCCACCACATGGACGTGCCGGCGGTCTGACCGGGCCCGGGCGACCGCCGGCACGTGCCGTGGGACGTCGGGTGCGTCAGGCGGACGGCGCCGCGTCGCGGAGCTTCGCCAGCAGCGGCTCGGCCGCCTCGTCGAGGAACCGCTCCTGGCCCTCGTCGCCGACCTGGACCACCGCGATGTCGGTGAACCCGGCCTCCCAGTACGCCGACACGGCCTCGACGATCGCGTCCAGGTCCGGCCCGCACGGGATCTGCTCGGCGACGTCGTCGGGGCGGATGAACTGGCTGGCCGCGTCGAACGACTCGGTGGTCGGCAGGTCGGCGTTGACCTTCCAGCCGCCGCCGAACCAGCGGAACTGCTCGTGCGCGCGCTGCTTGGCGCGCTCCGGGTCGGGGTCCCACGAGATCGGGATCTGGCCGATCTTGCGCGACGGCGTGTCCGCGAGGCCGTCCTCGGCACGGGCGGCGTCCCACCGCTCGACGAGGTCGGCGTCCGGCTCGACCGCGATGAGGTGGTCGGCCAGGCCGCTGAACCGCGAGACGGACTGGGTACCGGAGACCGCGGCGCCGATCTCGAGCGGCTCGTCGGGCAGGTCCCACAGCTTCGCGGAGTCGACGCGGAAGTGGACGCCCTCGTACGTGACGCGCTCGCCGGTCAGCAGCTCGTGGATGATCTCCAGCGCCTCCTCGAGCAGGTCGTGCCGCTCGCCGACGGCCGGCCATCGCTCGCCGACGACGTGCTCGTTGAGGTTCTCGCCCGCGCCGACGCCGAGCGTGAAACGGTTCTCGGACAGGATCGCGAGCGTCGCCGCCTTCTGCGCCACGACCGCCGGGTGGTACCGGATGGTCGGGCAGGTCACGTACGTCATGAGGTCGATGCGCTGCGTCGCCTGCGCGACCGCGCCGAGCATGGTCCACGCGTACGACGCGTGCCCCTGCTCCTCCAGCCACGGGAAGTAGTGGTCGGACGACACGGCGAAGTCGAACCCGAGCCGGTCGGCCGCCTGCGCGTACCGGACCAGCTCGCGCGGCCCGGACTGCTCGGTCATGAGGGTGTACCCGAATCGCGTCATGGCACGAGCGTGACGCGAGCGTCGCGATCCGGCATCCGGAGGCGGGGCGGCCGGGCTCAGGCGTCCGCCCAGGCCTCCGCGTCCGTCGTCACCGGCTCGCCCGTGCGCGCGGACTCCTCCATCGCGAGGCCCAGCAGGTGGTCCTGGATGCCGTCGGCGAGCGGGTACGGAGGGGGCGCGTCGCCGCGCACCCACGCGCCGGTGAGGTCCAGGAGGTGCGCCACGGCGACGTCGTCGTCCGCGAGCCGGGCGCCCGTGAACGGGTTGCGGTAGAGCACGCGCCCCTCGAGGGACAGGTGCTCGAGGTCGAAGCCGTCGAGGTCCTGCTCGATGCCGGACTGGCGACGCGCGATCCGCGACGTCAGCACGGTGCGGGGGTCGAGCCAGCGCGTCACGTCGTCGCCGACCACCTCGCCGAGCGACCCGCGGACCACGATGCGGTTGGACCGCAGCGGGTTGTGCCACTGGTTGTCGGTGAAGTCGTAGAGGACGTGCCGGCCGTCGCCGAGGTCGATCGTCGCGAGGAGGGTGCGGGCCGGGGCCGGCTCGGTGGCGTCCGTCCACCCGTGCCGGCTGATCGGGTCGACGAGCGGCGCGGTGAACGCGCGCGCGTGCACGGTGGTGGCGCCGCGGCCCGCGCCCAGCAGCCTCCGCGCCAGCCCGACGGCGTGGTACAGGTGCGTCGAGGAGACCTGCACGCTCGTCGGCGTGCCGATGAGCCCGTCGTCGACGAGCCGCTGCCGGGCCTGGTGCGCGGGCATGAACGGGCTGTGCTCCGCGACCTGGACGAGGCCGCTCGCACCGACGTCCGACCAGAGGCTGCGCAGGCCGTCGACGTCCGGTGCCGGGGGCGTCTCCGCGAGCACGGGCACCGACGCCTCGACGAGCTCCCGCACGACCTCCGGAGTCACGGGCCACGGCGTCGCGGTCACGACGAGCTCGGGCCGGTCCGGCGCCGGACCGGCCCCGGGGACGGCGCCGGTGACGAGCTCCTCGACGGTCCGCACCGTCGGCACGCCCCACCGCGCCTCGACCTCCGCGCCGCGCTCGGCCGTCCGCGTCACGACGCCCGTGCACGTGAAGCGCTCCGGCATCAGCCGGGCCATGCGCACGAAGAACTCGGCGCGCCAGCCGGAGCCGATCACGCCGAACCGGACGGGTGCGGGGGTGGACTGCGTCATGGGGACGTCCTCGTCGTCGAGCGTTCGCGTGCCGTCGACAGTAGCCGCGGCGGCGGCCGGCGCCCGTCGGGACGGGGTGCCCTGGGGAACCGGCGGTGCGGGGCCGGGCTGTGGTCGCGTGGGGTGGTGGTCGGGGGCTGTGGTCGGGCGGGCGGTGGTGGGTGGCGGTGGTCGGCTCGGCGCCCACAGGAGCCGGCCCGACGGTGCGCGCCGCCGCCGACGCGTGGCACGGTGTGCGCGCCGGTACCCAGCCGGGACCTCGCCCGGCCCTGATCCCCGGAGGTGGCGTCCGTGCGCGCGACCGACGCACTCGTCGTCCTGCTCCGCCTCGCCGCGGCGACCCTCGCGCTGGCCGGCACGCGGTCGATCTGGCGCGACGGCGACCTCGGCGCGCTCGTCTACTTCACCAACATCTCGAACCTGTCGTTCGCGGTGGTGATGATCTGGGCGGCCGTCGCGTCCGCGCGCATGCGCGGGCAGCCGCCGGCGGTGCTCAAGGGTGGCGTGACGCTGTTCCTGCTCATCACCGGGCTGGTGTCGTGGCTCGTCCTCGCGCCCGAGGCGCCCGACGCCCCGGTGGTCGCGTTCGGGCTCACCGGCGGGCAGATCGAGCACGAGGTGACGCCGGTCCTCGCGCTCGTCGACTTCGTGGTGCTCGACGCGCACCGGCGGCTGCGGTGGCGCGCCGCCGCGTACTGGGTCGTGGCGCTGCTCGTCTACTGCGCCTTCTCGACCGTGCGTGGGCTCGTGCGGCCCGACCTCGGCTACCCGTACGGGTTCGTCGACCTCGCGGCGCTCGGGTGGGGCGGGCTGGCGCTCAACGTCCTGCTGTACGGCGCGGCGTTCGCGGTGCTGGAACTGCTGCTCGTGCTCGTCGACCGGCGTCTGCCGCGGGCGGCGCTGCTCGGCACGGCGGGGCGTGCGCCGGCGTCCGCCGCTTCGTCGTCGACTGCTCCGTCGTCCACTGCTTCGTCGTCCACTGCTTCGTCATCCCGTGCGCCGTCGTCCACCGCGACCCCGACCGGGCCGACGCCACCGAGCCGAGAAGCGGACGGGTCCTGACCGCATCCCGGTCTAGCGTCGCAGCATGTCGACCTTGTCGCTGCGCCGGCTCAACCGCACGCTGCTGCACCGCCAGCAGCTCGACGTGCGGTCCGACGCCGGCGTGGTCGCGGCCGTCGAGCGGCGCGTCGCGGTGCAGGCGCAGGAGCCCAACTGGGTGCACGTGGGCATGGCGGCGCGGGTGTCCGGCTTCCGGACCGCGGACCTCGACGCGGCCGTCGCGTCGCGGGCGCTGGTGCGCGGACCGCTGCTGCGGGGCACGCAGCACCTGGTGTCCGCGGCCGACCACGGCTGGCTGCGGCCGACAGTGCAGCCGGTGCTCGACCGGCTCGTGCGGTCCGTGTACTACGCCGAGCACGTCGGCGACCTCGACCCGGCGGTCCTCGTCGCGGCCGCGCGCGAGGTGCTCGGCGACCGGACGGTGCGGCGGCGGGACCTCGGTGCGGCGCTCGTCGAGCGGTTCCCGGGCCGCAAGGGGGCGGTGATGGCGGCGGCCGTCGAGGCGCTGACGCCCGTCGCGCACGACCCTGCGACGTCGGCGTTCGGCTCGTGGTGGAGCCGACGGTCCATCGCCGTCACCGCCGCCGACGTGTGGCTCGGGGAGCCGGTCGGCGCGCCGGACGTGCCCGCGCTCGTGCGCCGCTACCTCGCGGCGTTCGGGCCGGCGGACGTCATGGACCTGCAGACGTGGTGCGGCCTGACCCGGCTGCGCCCGGCCGTGGACGGCATGCGCGCCGGGCTGCGCACCTACCGCGGCCCCGACGGCCGCGAGCTGCTCGACCTGCCCGACGCACCGCTCGCCGACGAGGACGCCCCGGCCCCCGTGCGGTTCCTGCCGATGTTCGACGACGCCGTCCTCGGCCACCGCGACCGGACCCGCATCCTCCCCGAGGCGGTCCGCCGCGACGTCATGCCGGGGTGGTCGATGGTCCGGGCGACGGTGCTGGTCGACGGCGTCGTCGCCGCGACGTGGGAGATCGTCGAGGGCCGGTTGCTGGTGCGTCCCCTGCGCCCCCTCACGCCCGGCGAGCAGGACGCCCTCGAGGCGGAGGGTGCGACGGTCGCCGACCTCGTCGGCGCGGACCGCGACGTCGAGCTGACGTCCGCACCGCGCACGCCGCTCCCGGGCGCACCACGGACCTGACGCCACGCCGACGGCGCCACCGCGCCCACCCGCCGGCCGGCGAGCCGCATCGCGGCCGTCGCTGCACCCCGTCGACCGCCGACCCGGCCGCCGTGCATCAACCACGTCGCCTGGTGCTGCACGACGACCGCTTCGACGCGACGTCGTCCGACGTCCCGTGTCCGGTGTCCCACCGCGTCCTCGGTGCCGACCCGGCGGGTGTGCAGAGGTCGTGGCCGGTGGTGCTGCGCAACGACCCGGTCGTCCTGCAGGACACGGGGCTGCCGGTGCTGCGCAACCGCCGGTTCGGCGAGGTCGTGGTCGGTGGCGATGCCGCGACCGGGTGCCGACCCGGTCGTTGCGCAGGGATCGGGGCCGGTGGTGCTGCGCGACCGCCGGTTCGGCGGAGGGTCGTCGTGCGGGCGCCACCGCTGGCGGTGTCGGGACGGTGGCCGGTGCCGACCCGGTCGTCGTGCAGCGGTCGTGGCCGAGGGTGCTGCGCAACGGCCGGGTCGGCGGGCGGGTGGTCGTGTCGCAGCGGCGGCGAATCGCTTCACAACGTTGTAGAAGCGCGTCGCGGCGGCCATGTTGGCGCTCACATCCCGTCCCCGGTAGCGAAGGCGGTACCCGTGATGCGTCGACCTCCCACCCACCGCACGTCCGCGCGCGCCCCACGCACGCGGCCGCGCGCCCTCGTCCTGGCCGCGGCGGCCGCCCTCGTCGCGGGCCTCGTCGGCACGGCGTCGGCACCGCCCGCGCAGGCCGCACCCGCGCCGCTCGTGTCCGCGCAGTCGGGGCGCTGCCTCGACGTGGCGGGCAACGACGCGAACCCCGGCGCCGCGATCCAGATCTGGGACTGCAACGGCGTCGCCGGGCAGGGCTGGGAGCTGACGGCCGCCGGCGAGCTGCGCACGTTCACCGGCAGCCGCTGCCTCGACGCGCTCAACTGGGGCACCGCCCCCGGCACGGCACTCATCTCGTGGACCTGCACCGGCGGCGCCAACCAGCGCTTCGCGCGCGGGGCGAACGGCAGCCTCGTGCACCAGCAGTCCGGCCTGTGCGTCGACGTCAGCAACGGGCGCACCGCCAACGGCACGGCCGTCGCGCTGTGGACCTGCAACGGCCGCGACAACCAGCGCTGGACCGGCGGCACCGCCGGCGGGGGCGACGGCGGCACGCCGCCCGCGGCCTACCCCGGCCCCGGCGTCGTCACGGGCGCGACGTGGGCGCACGACCCCACGGTCGTCAAGCGCCCGGACGGCTCGTACCTCGTCGCGACGACGGGCCGCGGCATCCCGCTCAAGACGTCCCGCGACCGCACGGCGTGGACCGACGCGGGCGCCGCGTTCCCGAGCGGCACGCCGTGGACGTCCGCGCACACCACCGGCGACCTGTGGGCGCCCGACCTCTCGTACCGCGACGGGCAGTACTGGCTGTACTACTCGGCGTCGTCGTTCGGCAGCCGCAACTCGGGCATCTACCTGGCGACCAGCCCCTCCGGCAACGCCGGCACGTGGACGCACCGCGGGCTCGTCGTCAGCACCACGGAGGCCAGCGACCACAACGCGATCGACTCCGACCTCGTCACCGACGCGCAGGGCCGGCTGTGGATGAGCTACGGCTCGTTCTGGACCGGCATCAAGATGATCGAGATCGACCCGGCGACCGGCCTGCGTCGGGGCACCGCGCTCCACTCCCTCGCCACCCGCAGCGCCGGCATCGAGGCGCCGGACATCCTGTACCGGGACGGCTGGTACTACCTGTTCGTGTCGTTCGACCGCTGCTGCCAGGGCGCCGACAGCACCTACCGGATCGCGGTGGGCCGCTCGTCGAGCATCACCGGGCCGTACGTCGACCGCGCCGGCACGCGCATGACGAGCGGCGGCGGGACCGAGATCCTCGCCGGCCGCGGGTCGGTCAACGGCCCCGGGCACAGCGCGACCCTGCGGGACACCGACGGGGACGTCCTCTTCTACCACTGGTACACCGACGCGGGGGACGCCCGCCTCGGCATCAACCTGCTCGGCTGGGACGCCGCCGGCTGGCCGTACGTCAGGTGACGGGACCCGGCCGGACGTCGTCGCGCGCGGCGTCCGGCCGGGCGTCGTCCCGCACCGGCTCGTCCCGCACCGGCTCGTCCCCGTCCGACGCACCGCCGTCGGAGAACAGCTGCCAGACCGGGCCGAACACGCACCACAGCACCATGACGAGCGTCGCGCGCCCGGCCCACCCGGCGAGCACCGCGCGCTGCTCCGGCGCCGACGCGATGAGCGCGAGCACGCCGAGGACGGCGCACGCGACGGCCCACGCGAGCACCACCCGCAGCCACAGGTCCCACTCGTGGCGCAGCGCGGCGCGCCCGCGCTTCGGCGGCACCGGCGGACGCGGCCCGTCGAAGAATCGCCACGCCACCCAGCCGTCGACCTTCTCGACCGTCCACCGCCCGAACGCCACCGTGTACCCGAGGTACACCGCCGCGAGCCCGTGCGACCAGGAGGGCTCCGCTCCGGCGAGCAGGTCGCCGACGGTCGCGACGAGCAGCACGACCTCGATCGCCGGCTCGCACAGCAGCAGCACCGTGGACAGGCGCCGGCGGCGCAGCACGTACCGGGCGGCCACCGCCGCCGCGAGGAACACCCAGAACGCCACCTCGCACGCCAGCACGAGCGCGGCCACGGGGTGGTCGAGGACCCAGTCGATCGCCGTCATGGCCCCACCGTCGCGCGCCGGCAGGAGCGGACGCGTCGGGCGGACGGACCGTCCCGGCGGCGCAGCACCGGCCGTCCGCAGGAGCCTGGCGTCCTCCCTTCGGACGAGGGGCCGCCCGTGGACGTCTGCTGGGATGGGCGGGTGCTCACCGCCCTGCGCCGCCACGCGGCCACCGCCACCGGCCGGTGGCGGGTCGCGCGCGCGTCGGGGACGACCGACCGCGTCGACGCGCTGGGCCTGCTGCTGCTCGGGCTGGTCCTGCTGGCGCTGGACGTCGGCGGCGTGGGGCCGACGTCGGCGGTCGTCGACGTGCCCGCGCCGCGGTGGTGGCAGGCGGCGCTGCTGCTCGTCGCGGTGCTGCTGCTCGTCGCCAAGCGCCGCCGGCCCGTCGCGGTGCTGCTGGCGGTCGTGGTGCTCGCGGCGGCCGACACGCTGCTCGGCGGTGCGCTCGGCATGTACCTCGTGCTGTTCGACGCGCTGTTCGCGGTCGCCGTGCACGCGAGCGCGCGGGCGCGCCGGGCGGCGCAGGGCGTCGTCGTCGGGGGGATCGTCGCGGCCGCCGTGACCGCCGTCGTGGCCGGCTGGTCGGCGCGGGACGTCGTCCAGGTGGTGCTGGCGGTCGTCGCCCTGTTCCTCACGCCGTTCTGGTGGGGCGGCGACGTGCGGCGCACCGAGGAGCTCGCGCGCTCGGAGGCGCAGCGGGCGGACCTCGAGCGCCAGCGCGCCGACCTGGAGCGCGAGCGGGCCGACCTGGCCGCGGCGCACGCGGACGACGCCGCCCGCATCGCCGCCCTCGACCGGGCGTCCGCGGTGCAGGACGAGCGCACGCGCATGGCGCGCGACCTGCACGACGCCGTCGCGGGCCACCTGTCCGCCGTCGCCATCCACGCCGAGGCCGCGCTCGCGGGCACCCCGGACGAGGCCCGCGACCGCGCCGCGCTGCGGGCCGTCCGGGCGGCGGCCCTCGACGCGCTCACGGAGATGCGCGCGATGATCCTCGTGCTGCGCGCGGGCGCCGACGCCGACGACGTCCCGGCGCCGCCCGGCCTCGACCGGGTCGCCGCGCTCGACGTCGACGTCGACCCGGCGGCGCTGCCGACCGTGTCCGCGGCCGTGGGGCAGACCGCCTACCGGATCGTCCAGGAGGCCGTCACGAACGCGCACAAGCACGGCACGGGCCGCCCGACCCTCACGGTCCGCGCCGACGACCGCACGCTGCACCTGGAGGTCCGCAACGCCATGACCACCGCCGCGCCGCCGCACCCGGTGCCGTCGTCGTCGACCGGCCTGACGACGATGCGCGAGCGCGCCGCGACGCTCGGCGGCACCGCGACCGCCGGTCCCGAGACCGACGCGTGGGTCGTCCGCGTCGCGCTGCCCCTCGACCCGGCGGCGGTGCCGGCGTGAGCCGCGTGCGCGTGCTCCTCGCCGACGACCACGGCGCCATCCGCGCGGGCCTGCGCCTCATGCTCGAGCAGTCGGGCGACGTGGAGGTCGTCGGCGAGGCCGGGGACGGCGACGTGGCGGTGCGGCAGGCGCGCGCGCTGCGCCCGGACGTCGTGCTCATGGACGTCCGGATGCCCGGCACGGACGGCATCACCGCCACCGAGGCGATCGTGCGCGACGGCCTCGCCGAGGTCGTCGCCCTGACGACGTTCGACCTCGACGAGTACGTCGTCGGCATGGTGCGCGCCGGTGCCGCCGGGTTCCTGCTCAAGTCCGTGGGCGCGGCCGAGCTCGTCGACGCGGTGCGGCGCGTGGCCGCCGGCGAGGGCGTCCTCGCGCCCGAGGTGACGCGCCGGCTGCTCGACGCGGTGGCCGGGCGGGTTCCCCTGGGCGGGCCGCCGGCCGACGACGCCGGGCCCGCCACCGCCGACGACCCGCGCCTCGCCGCCCTCACCGCGCGCGAGCGGGACGTGCTCGCCGGCCTCGGCGAGGGGCTGTCGAACGCCCAGCTCGCCGAGCGGCTCGCCGTGTCGCCGACCACCGTGAAGTCGCACGTCAGCCACGTGCTCGGGAAGCTGGGCGTCCGGTCGCGCCTCCAGGCGGGGGTGCTGGCGCGCGACCTGCTCGGGTGACGCCGGCCGGGGTCAGGCCAGCGCCGCGCGCAGGCCGTCGGCGAGCGACGTCGTCGGACGGCCGAGCAGGGTGCGCAGGTGGTCGGTCGCGTCGGCGAGCTCGCCCGCCGCGATGTTGCCGTCGAGCGCGACGACGAACCCGGCGGTGCCCTCGTCGAGCCCCGCTCCCGTGAGGATCGCCGTGTGCTCGGCGGCGTCGACCCGGCGGTACGTCACGGGCCGGCCGAGCAGCTCGGTCGCGACGGCGGCGAGCTCGTCGAAGTCCCACGCGACGTCGCCCGTGAGCTCGTAGGTGCGGCCCTCGTGGCCGCTGCCCGTCAGGACGGCGACGGCGCCCGCGGCCAGGTCGGCGCGCGTGGCCGACGCGACCCGCCCGTCGCCGACCGACGCCACGATCTCGCCGGTCTGCGCGGCCTGCTGCAGCGTCGCGACGTAGTTCTCCGTGTACCAGTTGTTGCGCAGCACGGTCACGGGCAGGCCGGACGCCGCGAGCATCTCCTCGGTCGCCCTGTGGTCCGGCGCCAGGACGAGGGACGTCCTGTCCGCGTGCGGCGCCGACGTGTAGACGACGTGCCCCACGCCCGCCGCCACGACGGCGTCGACGACGGCGCGGTGCTGCGCGAGCCGCCGGCCCGGGTCGCTGCCGGAGACGAGCAGGACCCGGTCGGCGCCGGTGAACGCGTCGGCGAGCGTCTCCGGCCGGTCGTAGTCGAGCGTCACGACGCGCACGCCCCGGTCCGCGAGGTCGTCGAGCCGCTCGGTGGCGCGCCCGCCCGCGACGACGTCGGCGGGTGCGACGCCCGCGTCGAGCAGGCCCTCCACGACGAGACGGCCCAGGTGACCGGTGGCTCCGGTGACGACGATCGACATGACAGCTCCTCCTGCGTGCGGCGCCGGGCGGACGTCCCGACGACCGCCCCAACCGGCGCGGGCGCCCGCTGCTTCCCGCGCGGGTCCGGGTCCCCCGCGCGGGCGACGCGTGCGGGCGGCGCGGGGCACCCGGTGACGCGGCGCCGAACGCCACCCGACCACAGCCCCACCAGTGCGCGACGGCGTCCCCACCCGCACCGGCTCCGGAGGCGGGACACCCGTCCGACCGGTAGGAAAGGGGCCCATGGTGCGCGTCGGACTCCACAACTCACACGAGCAGGTCCATCCCTCGGCGCTGCTCGCGGCGACGCAGCTGGCGGAGCAGCGCGGCTTCGACGCCGCGATGTGCTCCGACCACTGGGCACCGTGGTCGGCCGCGCAGGGCCACTCGGGCTTCGCCTGGACGTGGCTGGGGTCGGCGCTCGCGTCGACGCGGCTGCCGTTCGGCGTGGTCAACGCGCCCGGCCAGCGGTACCACCCGGCGATCATCGCGCAGGCGGCGGCGACGCTGTCGGCGATGTACCCGGGCCGGTTCTGGGTGGCGCTCGGCTCCGGCCAGAACATGAACGAGCACATCACCGGCGACCCGTGGCCCGAGAAGGACGTGCGGGACGCGCGCCTCGTGGAGTGCGTCGAGGTCATCCGCGCGCTCCTCGACGGCGAGGAGGTGACGCACGACGGGCTCGTCACGGTCGACCGCGCGAAGCTCTGGACGCTGCCCGACGTCAAGCCGCTGCTCATCGGCCCGGCCGTCTCGCCCGAGACCGCCGCCCGGCACGCGCGATGGGCCGACGGGCTCGTGACCGTGAACCAGCCGCCGGAGAAGCTGCGCGCGATCGTCGACGCGTACCGGTCCGCGGGCGGGCGCGGCGAGATCTCGCTGCAGGTGCACGTGGCGTACGCGCCGACGGCCGACCAGGCGTTCCACCTCGCGCGCTCGCAGTGGGCCGGCAACGCGGTCGGGCCGCCGCTCGCGTGGGACATCGCGACGCCCGAGGAGTTCGACGCCGCGGCGAAGGACCTGCCCGACGAGAAGGTCCACGAGGCCGTCGTCGTCGACCACGAGCCGGCGCGCATGGCCGACCGCGTCGCCGCGCTCGCGGAGATCGGGTTCGACGCCGTCTACCTGCACCAGGTGGCGACCGACGTCGTCGTCTCCGACGAGAAGCACCCGCACGCGACGGCCACGGTCACGCCCGCGCCGTCGTCGCTGGAGGCGTTCGTCGACCTCGCGGCCGAGCACCTGCTGCCCGTCCTGAAGCAGGTGCGCGCATGAGGATCCGCGACACCGGCGACCTGTGGTGGAAGAACGCGGTCGTCTACTGCCTCGACGTCGAGACGTACATGGACTGGAACGACGACGGCATCGGCGACCTGCCCGGCCTGGTCCAGCGCATCGACCACCTCGCCGAGCTCGGCGTGACGTGCCTGTGGCTCATGCCGTTCTACCCGACGGCCGACAAGGACGACGGCTACGACATCAGCGACTACTACGGCGTCGACGAGCGGCTCGGCGACGCGGGCGACGTCGTCGAGCTCATCCGGACCGCGCGCGACCGCGGCATCCGCGTCATCGCCGACCTCGTCGTCAACCACACGTCCGACCGGCACCCGTGGTTCCGCTCGGCGCGCCGCTCGCCGGACAGCCCGTACCGCGACTTCTACGTCTGGCGCACCGACCCGCCGCCGGACACGACCGATCAGGTCGTCTTCCCCGACCAGGAGGACGGCATCTGGACGTGGGACGAGCAGGCGCAGGCCTGGTACCGGCACCGGTTCTACAAGCACCAGCCGGACCTCAACACGGCCAACCCGCAGGTCCGCGACGCGATCGCCAAGGTCGTCGGGTACTGGGCCGAGGTGGGCATGTCGGGGTTCCGGGTCGACGCCGTGCCGTTCTTCCTCGCGAACGCCGCCGACGACCCCCGGGACGAGGTCGAGCACCCGCACCAGTTCCTCAAGCAGCTGCGCGCGTTCCTCACGCGCCGGGTCGGCGACGCGGTGCTCATGGGGGAGGTCAACCTGCCGTACGACCAGCAGGTGCTGTTCTTCGGCGACCAGGACGGCGACGGCGAGCACGAGGGCGAGGAGCTGAACCTCCAGTTCGACTTCGTCCTCATGCAGCAGATGTACCTGGCGCTCGCGCGGCAGGACGCCGGCGTGCTGGCCGCCGCGCTCGAGGCCCGGCCGACCATCCCGCACGACGCGCAGTGGGCGACGTTCGTGCGCAACCACGACGAGCTCACGCTCGACAAGCTGTCCGACGACGAGCGCCAGGAGGTGTTCGACGCCTTCGGGCCGGACGAGGACATGCAGCTGTACGGGCGCGGCCTGCGCCGCCGGCTGCCCTCGATGCTCGACGGCGACCCGCGCCGCGTCCGGATGGTGTACTCCCTGCTCTTCACGCTGCCCGGCACGCCCGTGCTGTTCTACGGCGAGGAGATCGGCATGGGCGAGAACCTCGCCGCCGACGGCCGCCTCGCCGTACGCACGCCGATGCAGTGGACGTCGGGCAAGAACGGCGGCTTCTCGTGCGCCGCGCCGTCGAAGCTCTCCGGGCCGGTCGTCGAGGGCGCGTTCGCGCCCGAGCACGTCAACGTCTCCGCGCAGCGCCGCGACCCGGACTCGCTCCTGTCGTTCGTGCAGCTGCTCGCGCGGCGCTACCGCGAGTGCCCGGAGCTCGGCTGGTCCGAGCGCGGCGAGGTCCTCGAGCAGCCGCACGCGTCGGTGCTCGCGCACCGCTGCACGTGGCAGGAGGCGTCGATGGTCGCGGTGCACAACCTCGGCCCGCACGCCGTGACGGTCCCCCTGCAGCTCGACGACGCCGACGAGCACTACCGGCTCGTCGACCTGCTCGTCGACGACCAGCACGCGCTGGACGAGAAGGGCCGCGTCGAGATCGAGCTCGACGGGTACGGCTACCGCTGGCTGCGGGTGGTCCGCCCGGACTCGCGCCGCCTGCTCTGACGCCCGGCGCGCGGGCGGCCCCGGCGGGGGGACGCCCGCGCGCTGAAGCGTTTCGGGATCGGACCTCTCGGCATACGTCCAGGTTCGTCGCGTAGCGTCTCCGCGTCCGCCGCCTCATCGGGCGGGACCCGAAGTGACGGAGGACCCCGTGCGCCGCACGACCACCGCTCGACCTGCCGCGCGCCGGATCGCCGCGGCCGCTCTCGCCCTGACGCTGGGCGTGGGCCTGGCCGCCTGCTCCGGCGAGGCCGGCGACGACGCCACCACCCCCGCCCCCACCGACACGGCCTCGGCTGCCGCGGAGCCCACGGCCAGCGCCGAGGACGTCGCTGCGCTCGAGGGCGTCACCGTCGAGGGCGACCTCGGCGCGAAGCCGACCGTCGGCCTGCCGAGCACGCCGTTCGAGGTGTCCGCGCCCGTCGCGCGCCTCGTCGACGAGGGCACCGGCGCGGAGATCGGCGAGGGCGACCTCATCGACATGAACACGGTGTGGGTCAACGGCAGCGACGGCTCCGAGGTCTCGACCACCTACGGCGGCACGCCCGAGAAGCTCATGGTCAGCCCCGACATGCTGCCGCCGGCGCTCGTCGACCTGCTGGTCGGCGGCAAGGTGGGCCTCCGGTTCGCGTTCGCCAGCCCCGCCGAGGGTGGCTCGACCGTCGCCGTCGCCGAGGTCATCGGCGCGGTGGCGCCGCGCGCGCAGGGCACCGACGTGCCCGCCGTCGAGGGGCTGCCCACGGTCACGCTCGCCGAGAACGGCGAGCCGTCGCTCGAGCCGGCGTCCGGCGACGCCCCCGCCGGCCTGACCGTGCAGCCGCTCATCCAGGGCGACGGCCCGGCCGTCGAGGCCGGCCAGACGGTGTTCGTCCACTACAGCGGCTGGCTGTGGGACGGCACGCCGTTCGACTCCTCGTGGACCCGCGGCCAGCTCTTCCCCGTCGCGAACGTCGGCCAGGGCCAGGTCATCGCCGGCTGGAACGAGGGCCTCGTCGGCCAGAACGTCGGCAGCCAGGTCATGCTGGTCGTGCCGCCGGACAAGGGCTACGGCGAGGCCGGCTCGGGCGACACGATCCCGCCGAACTCGACGCTCGTCTTCGTCGTCGACATCGTCGGCGTCGGCTGACCGCCACCCCAGCACCCGCAGCAACCGCGCGGCACAGGACCGCCGGCCCCACCCCAGGGACCGGCGGTCCTGTCGCGTCCGGGCCCGTCGTCCTACGCTGACCGGACCAGTCCCTCCAGCGTGGGAGGCCCGCATGGACGCGGCGACCAGACCCAGGATCCGCACCGTGGCGCTGGTCGGCGCCGCAGGTACGGGCAAGACGACGCTCACCGAGGCCCTCCTGCACCGCGCCGGGGTGCTCGCGCGCCCGGGACGCGTCGAGGACGGCAGCACGGTGTGCGACCACGAGCCCGAGGAGGTCGCGCGCGGCGCGTCCCTCGCGCTCGGCGTCGCGCCGTTCCGGTGGACGTGCGGCGGCGGTGCCACGTACGACGTGACGCTCCTCGACGCGCCGGGGTCGCTCGACTTCGCCGGGTGCGTCGACGCGGCGCTGGCAGCGGCGGACCTCGCACTCGTCGTGGTGAGCGCGGTCGACGGCGTGCAGGCCGGGACGGTCCGCGCGTGGCGTGCCGCCGCGGCGGCGGGCGTGCCGCGGATGGTCGTCGTGACGAAGGAGGACAAGGCGCGCGCCGACTTCCGGCACGTCCTCGACGACCTGCGCGCCACGTTCGGCGACGGGTTCGTGCCGCTCGAGCTGCCGCTGGGCGAGGAGTCGGCGTTCGCGGGCGTCGCGGACGTGCTGACCGAGGACGGGTACGCGTACGAGCCGGACGGGCACCACCACGTCGAGCCGCTGCCGTCGGGCCTGGCGGAGGAGGAGCACCGCCTGCACGAGGAGGTCACCGAGGAGATCGTCGCGCACGACGACGAGCAGCTCGAGCGGTACCTCGGCGGCGAGGAGCCGACGGTGGACGAGCTCGAGCGGACGCTCGCGCACGAGGTGCGCGACGGCGAGGCGTTCCCCGTGCTCGTCGTCTCGGGGGTGACCGGCGTGGGCGTCGACCGGCTGGCCGACCTGCTGTGCGAGCTGGGCCCGGGTCCGGCGGACCGCCGCGTCACGGTGCTCGCCGACGCCACCGCGGTCGAGGTGGCGATGGACCCGGACGGGCCGGCGCTCGCGCACGCGTTCCGCACGGTCGCGGACCCGTTCGTCGGGCAGGTGACGCTGCTGCGGGTGCTGTCGGGCACGCTGCGGCCGGGCGACCGGTTGGTCAACGCGGCGACGCGGGCGGAGGAGCGCGTGCCGGGCCTGTTCCGCCTGCGCGGCAAGGAGCACCTGCCGGTTCAGGCGGCGGTCGCGGGGGAGGTCGTCGCGGTCGCGAAGCTGACCGGCACGCCCACCGGCTCGCTGCTGGCGGCGAAGGGCAGCCCGGGGGCGCGGCTCGCCGCGCGTCCCCTGCCGGCGCGGCCGGCGGTGTACGGGCTGGTGCTGGAGCCGGTGACGCAGTCCGACGACGACCGGCTCTCCGCCGCGCTGGCCCGGCTCGTCGCGGAGGACCCGACGCTCGCGGTCGACCGGGCCGGCGACCGGACGGTGCTGCGCGGCCTGGGGGACACGCACCTGACGGTCGCGCTGGAGCGGCTCGCGCGCGTGTTCGGGGTGCACGTGACGACGGCGCCCGTGCCGGTCGGGTACCGGGAGACGGTCGCGCGCACGGTCGAGGTCGAGGGCAAGGTGAAGAAGCAGTCGGGCGGGCACGGGCAGTTCGCGGTCGTGCGGCTGCGGGTCTCGTCGCTGCCCGCGGGGTCGGGCGTCGAGGTGGTCGACAAGGTCGTCGGCGGGGCGGTCCCGCGCGGGTACCTGCCGGCGGTCGAGCGGGGCGTGCGGGAGGCCGCGGCGGCGGGCGGTCCGCACGGGTTCCCGGTGGTGGACGTACGCGTCGAGGTCGTCGACGGCAAGGCGCACTCGGTGGACTCCTCCGACATGGCGTTCCGCACGGCGGCGTCGATCGGGCTGAAGGAGGCGCTCGCCGCCGCGGGGACGGTGGTGCTCGAGCCGGTCAGCCGCGTGCGCGTCACCGTGCCGTCGGCCGTGCAGGGCGACGTGATGAGCGACCTGTCGTCGCGCCGCGGCCGCATCACCGACACCGCGACGGGCGCCGACGGCGAGGTCGTCGTCGAGGCGACGGTGCCCGAGGCGGAGCTCGCCCGGTACGTGCTGGACCTGCGCTCGCTCACCGGCGGCCGCGCCGACCTCACCGTCGCGCCCGACCACTACGAGCCCTGCCCGGAGCATCTCGTCTCGGCGTGACGCCGCCGCGGCCGCCGGCGCCGGGTGCCAGGATGCCGGGATGGACGAGCCGGAGATCGCCGCGCTGACGCGGGCCGTGCGGGAGTTCAGCGCCGAGCGCGACTGGGAGCAGTTCCACGACCCGAAGTCGCTGCTGCTCGCGCTCGTCGGCGAGGTCGGGGAGCTCGCCGAGCTGTTCCAGTGGGTGCCGGCCGCCGAGGCCGTCGACCGGTTCTCCGCCGCGGACCGCCGCACGCGCGCCGCCGAGGAGATGGCCGACGTCCTCGTCTACCTCGTCCGGCTCGCGGACGTCCTGGACGTCGACCTGGGTGCGGCGGCGCGCGCCAAGCTCGCGGCCTCCCACCGCCGGTTCCCCTCGGACGCCGTCCGCGGCGTCGCCCCGGACAAGCCCTGACCGACGGTCCGACCGGTCGAGCCCCGCACCGGTAGCCGTGCCGGAGTCGGCCGGCCCGGGGACGGCCGCCGCCCCGCGGTGGCGAGCTGCGCGCCCCGGGCCGGCGAGCACGGCGTGTCGGCACGGAGGAGAGATCCTTCCCGCGGGCGTACGCACCGCGTGCGTACGCCGGGCGTACGCCCGCAGGAACGTGTCTCCTCCCGCGCCGACACGCCGCTCCGGCGCGCGCACGGTCAGCACGCGGCCACCGCGGCCACCGCGGCCACGGCGGCCACCGCGGCCACGGCGGCCACCGCGGCCACCGCGGCCAGCGCGGTGCGCGCGACGAGCGCGCCGGACGTGGCCGGCGCACCCGACGCCCTGAGCGCCCGACGTGTCGGGCGCGACCGCCGGGCGCGCCACGGGGAGGGCGGCGCGCTACTCCGACGCGATCGCGTCGAGGACCCGCAGGCGTGACGCGCGCGCCGCCGGCCACACCGCGGCCAGCACGCCGACGACCGCCGCGAGGCCGACCATCGCGAGCAGCTGCCTCCACGGCAGGACGAGCCGGTCGAGGCCGTCGTCGGCGTAGACGCGCGGCATGACCGATGCCAGCCCCACGCCCACCGCGAGGCCGACGAGCGTCCCGAACACCGCCGTGAGCACCGACTCGACCGTGACGGTCCCGGCCAGCTGCAGCCGGCCCAGCCCGACCGCGCGCAGCAGGCCGATCTCGCGCGTGCGCTCGATGACCGACAGCGCCAGCGTGTTCACGATGCCGAGCACCGCGATGACCAGCGACAGCCCCAGCAGCGCGTAGAGGATGACGAGCAGCTGGTCGACCTGCGCCGCCATCGCGTCGACGAACTCGTCGCGGTCCTGCACCGACACGACGACGTACGGCGCGACGGCGTCCGCCACGGCCGTCCGCAGGTCGGCGACGTCCGTGCCGGCGGCCGCCTCGAGGAACACCGTGTCGACCTGCACCTCGGTGGCCAGCGCGTCGAGGACGTCCCGCGTCACGACCACCGGCGTGCCGAGCACCTGCGTGTCGATCACCGCCGCGACGGTGAGCGTCCGCGCGCCGGTCGGCGTCGTCACGGTGACGTCGTCGCCGACGTGCCAGTCGCCGTCCGCGACGCGCGTGTTGACGACCGCGGACGCGTCGTCGAGGTCGTCGACGTCGCCCTCCTCGACGTCGACGAGCACCGCACCGCCGAGCACGCCCGGCTCGAGCCCGACCACGGCACCGCCCGCCGCGCTCCCGTCGCCGGCCGCGTCGGCGTCCCCCGGCGCCGCGGACACGCCCGCCGGCGTGAACGCCACCTCCGCGACGTCGCCCGCCGCGGGCAGCGCGCGCACGTCGTCGATCGCGCCCGCCGGGATCACGCCCGTCGCGGACCGCAGCACCAGGTCGGCGGACGTCGAGCTCTCGACGACGCGCGCGAGCGAGCCCTGCGCCGACGCCGCGATGACGGACACCGCCCCGACGAGCGCCATGCCGATGACCAGCGCCCCCGCGGTCGCGGCCGTGCGCCGCGGGTTGCGCGTGACGTTGCCGCGCGCGAGCCGCCCCATCGGCGGCAGGAGCCGCACGGCGGGCGCCGCGAGCACCCGCAGCGCGCCGCGCGCGACCGTCGGCGCCGCCACGAGCACGCCCGCGAGCACCGCCGCCGCGCCTCCGCCCAGCAGCACCTCCGCGGCGTCGAGGGCCGGCCGCGCCGCCGCCGTCGCCACCGCTGCCACCCCGACCACCAGGAGCGCCCCGCCCGCCCACGCGCGCCGCCGCAGCGAGCGCTCGGGCGCGCCGACGTCGCTGCGCATCGCCTCGACGGGCGGCACGAGCGCCGCCGTGCGCGCGGGCACCGCGGCAGCCAGCGCCGACACCACCGTGCCGATCACCAGGCACAGCGCCACCGTCGCGCCCTCGAGCGGCACGTCGCCCGCCAGGTCCATGCCGACCTGCTCCAGCGCGACGCGCAGCACCGCGACCAGCCCCAGCCCGCCGAGCACGCCGAGCGCCGCGCCGACGAGCCCGACGACGACCGCCTGCCCCACGACGACGGCGAAGACCTGCGCCGGTGACGCGCCCACGGCCCGCAGCAGCGCGAACTCCCGCACGCGCTGCCGGACCGACATCTGGAACGTGTTGGCGATGAGGAACGCGCCGACGAACAACGACACGAGCGCGAACACCAGCAGGAACGTGGTGATGAAGCCGAGCAGCTGGTCGATGTCGGCCTGCAGGTCCGCCCGCAGCGCCGAGCCGGTGACCGCCTCGGCGTCCGCGCCGCCCGGCACGTCCGGCAGCGCCGCGGCGACGGCGGCGGTGAGCGCGTCCTCGTCCACGCCGTCCTGCGCGTAGACCGCGACGGTGGCGACCGTGCCGTCCGGGGCGTAGGTGGCCACGCCGGTGTCCCGGTCGAGGAAGACGAGCGTCGCGCCGGCGAGCGGCCCGCCGGCCGACACCTCGCCGACGACCTCGACGTCCGTCACCGCACCGCCCAGCACGACGCGCGTGCGGTCGCCGACGGCGAGCCCGGACGACGCGAGCGTCGCCTCCTCGAGCGCGACCTCGCCGGCCGCCGCCGGCACGCGGCCGTCGACGACCCGCAGCGACGGGTCGCGCGGGTCGGTGGCGATGCCGATGCTCGGCGCCTGCGTCGACTGCACCGCCGTGCCGTCCGCGCCGACGAGCACGACGGGCCCCGACACGTCGGGCAGCGCGAGGCGGACGCCGTCGACGTCCGCGAGGTCGTCCGCGAGCGTGAGCGGCACGGGCGTGCGCGCCTCGCCGAACCCGCCGCTCGCGCCCGCACCGCCGGGCAGCGGCTCGGCGCCGCGGACGTACGCGTCCGCCGGCGCCTGCGCGTCGACGATCCCGTGGAACGTCTCGGACATCATCGTGCGCAGCGCGAACGTGCCCGCGACGAACGCGACACCCAGCGCGACCGCGACCACCGACAGGGCGAACCGCACCGCGTGCGCGCGCACGCCGCGGAGCGTGACCCGCAGCATCAGAGCGCCGGGGCGGCCGGCGCGGGCGCCGTCCGCCGGGTGAGCGCGCCGAGCCGGTCGAGCACCGTGTCGGGCGTCGGGTCGGCGAGCTCGTCCACGACGCGCCCGTCGGCGAGGAACAGCACGCGGTCGGCGTAGGACGCGGCCGTCGGGTCGTGCGTGACCATGACGACGGACTGGCCGAGCTCGTCGACGGACCGGCGCAGGAACGTGAGCACCTCGCGCGCCGACGCGGAGTCGAGGTTGCCCGTGGGCTCGTCGGCGAACACGACCGCCGGCCTGGTGACCAGCGCGCGGGCGCACGCGACGCGCTGCTGCTGCCCGCCCGACAGCTCGGCGGGCTTGTGCCCGAGGCGGTCGGTGAGGCCGACGGCCTGCACCACCGCGTCGAGGTGCGCCCGGTCCACCGGGCGGCGCGCGATGTCGAGCGGCAGCGTGATGTTCTCGAGCGCGGTCAGCGTCGGCACGAGGTTGAACGCCTGGAACACGAACCCGAGCCGGTCGCGGCGCAGGCGGGTCAGCCGGCGCTCGGACATCGCGCTGACCTCCTCGCCGTCCACGACGACGGTCCCGGACGTCGGCCGGTCGAGCCCCGCCATGCAGTGCATGAGCGTCGACTTGCCGGACCCGGACGGGCCCATCGTCGCGGTGAGCCGCCCGCGCTCGAAGTCGACGTCGACGCCGTCGAGGGCGCGCACGGCGGTGTCGCCGCGTCCGTAGGTGCGGGTGAGCGCGCGGGCGCTCGCGATCGGGGTCGTCATGGGGTCCATCCCAGCGTCGGGGCGCGGCGTGTCACGTGACCATGGTCCCGCCGTCGGGGTGACGCCGGCCATCGGTGACGTCCCTGGTCACGGCCCTGGTCCGGGGGGTGGCCCACGACCGGGGTGGGGGTGCCCCGACCAGGGACCACCCTGAGGCGGGGACCCCCGGAACCCGGGTGCCGCCCGGGTCGGGCCCGGTGCCGCCGGTACCCCCGGCGACCGGACGATGGACGTGGGCGGCCGGACGGTCGCCGTCACCCACCACGACCACCGGAGGTCACCGTGCTCCGCCTCGCCCGGGCCGTCGCCGCCGTCGCCGCCGTCGCGCTCGGCGCCGGGCTCGCGCTCGCGACGTCCGCCGTCGACGACGCCCTCGCCCACGTCGGCCGCGACCTGCCCGTCGCGTCGGCGGTCGTCGAGGCCACCGACCCGGCGACGGTCGCCGCCGAGGTGCGGCGCGTCGCCGCGCTGCCCTGACGAGCCAGCCGCTTGCTGACCGGGCGTGCGCGGGCGCACGCCGATTCTCTGACCGGGCGCACGTCGCTTCCCTGACCGGGCGCACGCCCGGACCGCCGCCTAGCCTGACCGGCATGGCGCGCTACTTCGACGTGCACCCGACCGACCCGCAGCCGCGCGCGATCGCGCAGGTCGTGGCGCTGCTGCGCGACGACGCGCTCATCGCGTACCCGACCGACTCGATGTACGCGCTCGGCACCCGCATGGGCAACCACGCCGGCACCGAGCGCATCCGGCAGGTCCGCGACCTCGACGCCAGGCACCACTTCACGCTCGTGTGCGCGGACTTCGCGCAGCTCGGTCAGCTGGTGCACCTGGACAACAGCGCCTTCCGCGCCATCAAGTCGGCGACGCCCGGCCCGTACACGTTCATCCTCCCCGCGACGCCGGAGGTGCCGCGGCGCCTCGCGCACGAGAAGAAGCGGTCCGTCGGCGTGCGCATCCCCGACGACCCGGTCGCGGTCGCGCTCATCCGCGAGCTCGGCGAGCCGCTGCTGTCGAGCAGCCTGCTGATGCCCGGCGCCGACTGGCCCATGACCGAGGGCTGGCAGATCAAGGAGGAGCTCGACGACCGCCTCGACGCGGTCGTGGACGCGGGCGACCGCGGGACCACGCCCACCACGGTCGTCGACTGGACGTCCGGCAGCCCCGAGGTCGTGCGCGAGGGCGCGGGCGACCCGACGCGGTTCTGACGTGAGCATGGACGCGGGCGCGGGCGCGGGCGCGGGCACCGGCACGGGTCGGGGCCGCGGTGCGGGCGGCGGTGCCGGGCGCGACCGCACGTACGTGGCCGTCGTCGGCCCCTCGGCGCCGACGCCCGTGCAGGAGCGGGACGCCGAGGAGCTCGGCGCGGGCCTCGCGGTCCGCGACCACGTCGTCGTGTGCGGCGGCCGCGGCGGCGTGATGGAGGCGGTCGCGCGCGGCGCGGCGGGCGCCGGCGGCGACGTCGTCGGCATCCTGCCGGGCACCGGGCGCGCCGACGCGAACCCGTACGTGACGATCGCCCTGCCCACCGGCCTGGGCGACGTGCGGAACACGCTGGTGGTGCGCGCGGCCGACGTCGTCGTGGCGGTCGGCACGTCGTGGGGCACGCTCAACGAGGTGGCGTTCGCCGTGTCCGTCGGCACTCCGGTGGTCGGCATCGGCGGATGGGCGCTGCCCGAGGCGGGCGGGCCGCAGCGCGTGCGGACGGTCGAGGAGGCGCTCGCGGCGGTCGACGAGCTGCTCGGGCAGCACTGACGCCGGAAGAGGTCGGTCACGTGACGACGACGCTGCACGCATCCGATGGCGCGTCGCCGGGCGGGACCGTCACGGACGGCCCCGCCCGCCACGACCTCAGGCGGTCGTCGTGCTGAGCGCGGCCGCGTAGGAGCCGGTCGCGAGGTCGTCGACGGCGGCGGGCCGGGTCGGCTCCCAACCCAGCGTCCGCGCGACCGGCGCCTGCACGACCTGGTCGAGCGCGAGCGCCTCGGCGAAGGCGTCGCCGAGCTCGGCGGCCGCGGAGTCGAGGGGCCACGCGGCGGCGGGGCCGTCGACCCCGGCGGCGCGGGCGGCCGCCGACGCGAGCAGGTCGGCGGGGACGCCGGGCTCGGCGACGCCGTGCAGGAGGGCGCCCGGCGTGGCGGCGTCGAGGGCGAGCGCGTAGAGGTCCGCGAGGTCGTCGACGTCGACCATCGGCCACCGCGGCGCGGGGTCGGCACCGACCCAGCGACCGTGCCCGAGCGCGCCGGCCCAGCCGACGAGCATCGCGGGGATCCCGCCGCCGCGGCCGTGCACCACGCCGGGCCGCACGACGACCGACCGCACGCCGCGGCCGGCGGCGGTGCGGACCCGGTCCTCGACCGCGGGACGGGCCGCGACGAGCGCGACGGGCGCGGTGGGGGAGTCCTCCCGGCCCTCCTCGGTGCGGCCGAGCACCCACACGCCGGACGTCCACAGCAGCGCACGCCCGCTGCCGGCGAGGGCGTCGACGAGCGCGTCGACGAGCGGCAGGTCCGCGTCGCCGAGCGGGGCGGCGGTGTGCACCACCGCGTCGACGTCCGGGGTGACGAGGGCGGCGACGGCAAGCGGGTCGGCCAGGTCGGCGCGCACGGGCGTGACGCGGGGCCGCGGGTCGGCGGGCGCGGTGCGGGACACGGCGGAGACGTGGTGGCCGTCGCGGACGAGGCGGTCGACGACGGCCGTGCCGACGTAGCCGGTCGCGCCGAGGACGAGGACGTGCATGGCGGTGCTCCCTCCGGTGAGGTCGCGGTGGTCGCGACCGAGTGAAGCGGACTACAGTCCGGTCATGGAGGAACGTAGCGGACCGGAGTCCGGATCGTCCACGGGTCGCGGCGGCGGCGTGCTGCCGGTCGTCGGCGCCCCCGTCCCGGAGCGGGCCGACGCCGCCCGGAACCGCGTCCGCGTGCTCGAGGCCGCAGCCGCCCTGCACGCCGAGGGGGGCGTCGCGGCGCTCACCACCGACGCCGTCGCCGCCCGTGCCGGCGTCGGTAAGGGCACGATCTACCGGCGGTTCACCGACAAGGGCGGCCTCGCGGCGGCCCTGCTCGACGAGCGCGGCCGGCGCCTGCAGGAGCGCATGCTCGCCGGCCCGCCACCCCTCGGGCCCGGCGCGCCGCCGCTGGACCGGCTCGCCGCGTTCGTCGTCGCCTACGTCGAGCACACGGTCGGGTCGCTCGACCTCGTCCTGCTCTCGGAGACCGCCACGCCGGGAGGCCGGCTCGCGAAGCCGGTGTACCCGTTCTGGCGCCGGCACGTCGAGGTGCTGCTCGAGGAGGCCGGCGCGCCGGCGCCGCGGACGCGCGCCGAGGCCCTGCTCGCCGCGCTCGCCGCGGAGCAGCTGCACGGCTGGACGGTCACCGGCGGGCGCGCGCCCGACGAGCTGGCGGCGGAGCTGGCGGACGTGGCGCGCGCGCTCGCGCGGTGAGGCGCGGGCGGGACGGGTGGGCGGGCCCGGTCGCGCCGGCAGCGGGCGCGCGCACCGGAGCGCTCGGCGATGATGGGCCGGTGACCAGCGTCGACGTGCCGCGTTCCGCCGCCGACGTCGTCCGCGCCGCCGGCACCGCGCCAGACCTGGCGACGCTCGACGCCCGCGTCGTGGACTGCTTCGCGTGCCCGCGGCTGGTCGCGTGGCGGGAGGCGGTGGCCGCCGAGCCGCGGGCGTCGTTCCGGGGTCAGACGTACTGGGCGCGTCCGGTGCCGGGGTTCGGCGACCCGCACGCGCGCGTGCAGGTGGTGGGCCTCGCGCCCGCCGCCCACGGGGCGAACCGCACGGGCCGCATGTTCACCGGCGACCGCTCGGGCGACTTCCTGTTCGCGGCGATGCACCGCGTCGGCATGGCGAACCAGCCGACGTCCGTCAGCGCGGACGACGGCCTGACGCTGACCGACGTGCGCGTGACGGCGCCTGTGCGCTGCGCGCCCCCCGCGAACGCGCCGACCCCGGAGGAGCGCCGCACGTGCGGCCCGTGGCTCGCGCGCGAGATCGAGGTCGTCGCGGCGCGCGTGCTCGTCGTGCTGGGCGGCTTCGGCTGGCAGGCGGTCCTGACGACCCTCGCGGAGCAGGGCTGGGACGTGCCGCGCCCGCGCCCGGTGTTCGCGCACGGCGCCGAGGTGGTGCTCGCGCGCCGTGACGCTTCCGACGACCGCACGCTCACCCTGCTCGGGTGCTTCCACGTCAGCCAGCAGAACACCTTCACCGGCCGCCTGACGCCGGACATGCTGGACGCGGTGCTGCGCCGGGCCCGCGAGCTCGCGGACGCCTGACCCGGGGCCCGGCGCGGCGGTTCAGTGCCTCACTCGCCGCCGGGGACCAGCGACGAGTGGTGCTCGACGATCTCCCAGCGCCCGTGGTCGCGCTCGTAGACGAACGTGAACCGGGCGTGGACGACGTCGCCCGTGGCGGCGAACGTGAACGTGTACAGCCCCGAGTGCGTGGCGACGTCCTTGCCGAGGACGCGCACCACGCCCTCGTCGATCGACCCGGACGGGTCGTTCGCCAGGAAGTTCTCGAAGTAGCCGACGCGCTCGGCGCTCGTGTCGTGGATGCCGGGTGCGAGCGTCGGCAGCAGGACGGCGTCGTCGGCGTACAGCGCGTCGACGCGCTCCGGGTCGCCGGTCGCGAGCGCGGCGTCCCACGTGGTGAACAGACGCCGGATCTCGGCCTTCGACGGTGCGCCGTGCTGTGCCGGGCGGGCGGCGCCGGCGGTGGTCGCGTGCTCGACGGCGACGGCGGCGCCCGTCCCGGAGGCGGCGACGACGGCCGCGACGGCGGCGGCGACCAACGGACGTGCGGGCATGGTGGGTCCTTCCCCCTGGGTGCGGAGCCTCGGTCGAGGCGCGCGTCCAGGGAAGCGACATACCCGCCCGAACGTCAACGAACACGCGTAGAACGGGCGCCGACATTCACCCCA
Organism: Cellulomonas sp. NPDC057328; assembly: GCF_042667215.1. Taxonomy (NCBI): domain Bacteria; kingdom Bacillati; phylum Actinomycetota; class Actinomycetes; order Micrococcales; family Cellulomonadaceae; genus Cellulomonas; species Cellulomonas sp. NPDC057328. The sequence continues at coordinate 63,289 of NZ_JBHUZW010000007.1, forward strand.
CGAGCGCGACCACCACGAGGTACCCGTTCGCGACGAGGTGCACCGCGATGGTCAGCCACGCGTTGCGGTACCGGGACCACAGGTAGCCGAGCGTCAACCCGAACGACCCCTGCACCACGAGCGCCGCGGCCACCTCGACGACGGGTCCCTGTCCCTGCCGCGTCCCCACGTGCATGAGCGCGAACACCAGCGTCGCGACCGCGATGCCGCCCCACCGCCCGAGCAGCGCCTCGAGCCGCGTCTGCAGCCACACCCGGTAGAACACCTCCTCCCCGATGCTCGCGGTGACCGCGGTGGCGACCGCCGCCGTCACGACGAGCTCGACGGGGTAGCCCGAGTAGTCGGGCGCCTCGACCCACGGCGCCGCCTGCGACACGAGCGTCCACGCGACGAGCACGACGGCCGGCGCCCACCACCGCCACGCACCCCGGGCCGGCACCGTGCGCATCGCGCCGCGCGTGAGCAGGACGACCAGGCCGGGCAGCGCGATCAGCAGGACGAGCTTGGCCAGGTGGTACCCCTCGGACCGCGCGAGGTCGCCCGCCGCGACGACGACCGGCAGCGCGACGGCGCACGCGAGCATGGCCACCACGGCGGACGTGAGGCGGCGCTCGCGGACGACGACCGGCGTGAGGTCGGGCGCGCGCGGCGGCAGCAGACGGATCAACGGCAGCGCGACCGCCGCGGGCAGCAGCACCGCCCAGTACGGCACCACGGGCGCGCCGGGGTCGGCGGACTCGCGCACGCCCGTGGGGCTGAGCACGAGGAGTGTCGCGAACGCGACCGCGGCGAGCACGGCGGCAGCTGCGGCGACGACGGTCCCGGCGCGGGCGTGCGGCGGCACGGGGGTCGGAGGCGCGGATCCCGACGGCACGCGGTCCGGCGGCAGGCGTCTCGGCTGGGAGAAGCTCGGCGGCAGGGAGCTCGGTGGCACGGGGTTCGGCGGCATGGTGTCCGACGGGCGCATGCGGCGACGCTAGGGACCGATCGTGAGCGCCCGCGTCGTCGGAACGGAGGAGCCGCGTCGGGACACTCCTCCGTCCCGACGAGACGAGAGGGACGACACCGGCGCGGGTCGGCCGCGCCGGTGCCGGTGAGATCGGCCGGGGCGACGAGACGGGTCGGTGCGGCGAGACGCCTCGGTGCGAGGGGCAAGCCCGCGGGGGATCGGTCGGGCCGTGCGAGGTCGGCGTGTCGCCACCGCGTCCGCGGGCGGAGGAGATGTCTTTTTCGGGCGTACGCACACGGTGCGCACACGGTGCGTACGCCCGTGGAGAGGATTCGTCCCGCCCGCCGACGCGCCGCACGGCGACACGCCGAGGTCGCGCGGCGCACGCCGTCCGCGCAGGTCACCGGACGTTCATCCCCGCGACTCCCGCCGGCGGGCCCGCGGTCGCGGGCGGCACCTAGCGTCCGTCCGTCCCGCCGGACCGCCGGCACCCGTGGAGGAAGGACTCCCGTGAGCGAGCTGCGCCCCCGCGCACCCCGACCCCGCCGGCGCGTGACCGCGACCGTCGCCGCGACGACGCTGCTGACGGCCGGGCTCGTGCCGGCTCTGCTGACGCCCGCGTCGGCGAACCTCGTCGCCGAGCCCGTGCGGCACGCCGTCCCGGACGCGGCCGTGACGCTGGAGCCCCTCGGCACGTACGAGACGGGCGTGCTCGACGCCTCGGCCGCCGAGATCGTCACCTTCCACGCCGGCACGCAGCGCCTGTTCGTCGTCAACGCGGAGTCCGGCGAGGTCGACGTGCTCGACGCGTCCGACCCGACCGCGCCGACGAAGGCCGGGACGATCGCCGTCGCGGGCATCAGCGACGCGCTCGGCACCGCGATCCCCGCCGGGGCGTCGGTCAACTCGGTCGCGGTGCGCGCGGACGGGCTCGTCGTCGTCGCCGTCGAGCACGCGACGAAGACGGAGCCGGGTTGGGTCGCGTTCCTCGACGCCGCGACGCTCCGCGTGCTCGGCGCAGTCCGCGTCGGCGTGCAGCCGGACAGCGTGGCCGTGTCGCCCGACGGCGCGTACGCCGTCACCGCGGACGAGGGCGAGCCGAGCGACGACTACACCGTCGACCCCGCCGGCTCGGTCAGCGTCGTCGCCCTGCCGGCCGGGACGGCGGCGCCCGCCCAGGGAGCCGTCCGCACCGCCGGGTTCGAGGCGTACGACGCGCCGGGCGCGCTGCCCGCGGGCGTGCGCGTCTTCGGCCCGACCGGCGCCGGGGCACCGCCGCTGCTGCCCTCGCTCAACCTCGAGCCGGAGTACGTCACCGTCGCCGGCGGCACCGCGTACGTGACGCTGCAGGAGGCGAACGCGCTCGCGACCGTCGACCTCGCGACCGCGCGCGTGACCGCCGTCCGCCCGCTCGGCACGCAGGACCACGGCGTCGTCCCGCTCGACCCGTCCGACCGCGACGGCGGCTTCGCGCCCCGCACCTACCCGGGCCTGCGCGGGCTGCACCAGCCCGACGCGATCGCGTCCTACCAGGCCGGCGGCAGCACGTACCTCGTCACCGCGAACGAGGGCGACGCCCGCGAGTGGGGCGACTACGCCGAGCCCGCGCGGGTCAAGGCGCTCGGCAAGGACGGGCTCGCGCCGGTGTGCGCGCCGCTCGCCGCCCTCACGGGCGACGCGGCGCTCGGCCGGCTGAACGTCTCCACGGCGTCGGGCCTCAACGCCGACGGCACCTGCTACGAGGAGCTGCACGCGTTCGGCTCCCGCTCGTTCTCCATCTGGACGACCGACGGCGCGCGGGTCTGGGACTCGGGCTCGTCGTTCGAGGAGATCACCCACGCGGCGGCGCCCGAGTTCGTGAACTCGAACCACTCGGAGTCGAACCTCGAGGGCCGCAGCGACGACAAGGGCCCCGAGCCCGAGGCCGTCACGATCGGCGCGGTCGACGGGCGCACGTACGCGTTCGTCGGCTTCGAGCGCGTCGGCGGCGTGGCGGTCTACGACGTCACGGACCCGCGCGCCGCGTCGTTCGTCAGCTACGTCAACAACCGGGACTTCTCCGTCTCGGTCGAGGACGGCGGCGACCTCGCTGCGGCGGGCGACCTCGGGCCGGAGTCCATCGCGTTCGTCGCGGCCGCCGACTCGCCGACCGGTGAGCCGATGATCGCCGTCGGCAACGAGGTCTCGGGCACCACGACGCTGTTCGCCGTCGAGACGGCGGCGCCCGCCGCCGACGACCTCGTCGAGCTGCAGCTGCTCGGCACCAACGACTTCCACGGCCGCCTCGAGGCCGACCTGCGCGGCGGCGTGGCCGGTGCGGCGGTGCTGTCGGGCGCGGTGCAGCAGCTGCGCGGCGAGAACCCCGACACGGTGTTCGTCTCCGCCGGTGACAACATCGGCGCGTCGACGTTCCCGTCGATGATCGCCCAGGACGTCCCGACGATCGACGTGCTGAACGCCGCCGGACTCGAGGTGTCGGCCGTCGGCAACCACGAGTTCGACCAGGGTCTCGACGACCTGACCGACCGCGTCCAGCCCCTCGCCGACTTCCCGTACCTGGGCGCCAACGTCTACCGCGCGGGCACCACCGACCCGGTCCTGCCCGAGTACGAGGTCGTCGAGCGCTCCGGTGTGCGCGTCGCTTTCGTCGGCGTCGTGACCGCCGAGACGCCCACGCTGGTCTCGCCGTCCGGCGTCGCGGGCCTCGACTTCGGCGACCCCGTCGCGGCGCTGGACCGCGTCGCCGCCGAGATCGAGGCGGAGGACCTCGCCGACGTGACCGTCGCGCTCGTGCACGACGGCGCGGAGGGCGGCGAGTGCACGGCCGTCGCCACCGAGGACAGCGACTTCGGCCGGGTCGTGCGGGACACGTCCGCGGACGTCGACGCGATCTTCTCGGCGCACACGCACCGCTCCTACGCGTGCGCGTTCCCGGTCGCCGGCACGGACGTGCTGCGCCCGGTCGTCCAGGGCGGCCAGTACGGCCAGAACCTGGCGCGCGTGGAGCTCACGTACGACACGGCGGCCGACCGCGTCGTCGCCGCGTCGCAGGACCTGCTGCCGATGGTCGTCGGCGGTGCGCCCGCCTACCCGGCCGACCCGGCCGTGCAGGGGATCGTCGACCGGGCCGTCGCCGACGCGGCGGAGACCGGCAACGAGGTGATCGGCTCGGTCACCGCCGACGTCCTGCGGGCGCGCAACGCCGCCGGCGAGGTCGACCGCTCGCTCGAGTCGCCGCTCGGCAACCTCGTCGCCGACATGCACCTGTGGGCGACGAGCACGGCCAACCCGGCGTTCGGCGGCACGCCCGCCGACCTCGCGGTGATGAACCCGGGCGGCCTGCGCGCCGACCTCGTCGGTGCCGCGAACGGGGACGTCACGTACCGCGCGGTCGCCGACGTGCAGCCGTTCGCCAACACGCTCGTGGTGGTCGACCTGACCGGCGCGCAGCTCGCCGAGCTCCTCGAGCAGCAGTGGGGCACGCCCGACGCGCCGCGCACGAAGCTGCACCTCGGCCTCTCGGCGAACGTCACCTACACGTACGACGAGGCGGCGCCCGTGGGGCAGCGCGTCGTCGAGGTGCGCGTCGGGGACCGCCCGGTCGACCCGGCGGCGACGTACCGCGTCACAGCGAACTCGTTCCTCGCCGGCGGCGGCGACGGGTTCGCGGCTCTCGCGGCCGGGGCGGCGCGCGCCGACTCCGGGCAGGTCGACCTCGCGGCGTCCGTGGCGTACGTGCGGGCGAGCAGCCCGGTGTCGCCGGCAGCGGTCGGTCGTGCGGTCGCGGTCGTCGCGGCGCCGCCGACCGGCACGCCGACGCCCGCGCCGGGCGGCGGTGCGGGCACGGGTGCGGGTGTGGGCGCCGGTACGGGTGCCGGCGCGACGGCAGGCGTGCGGCCCGGCACGGGTGAGTTCCCCGGCCGCCTGTCCGACACCGGTGCGGACGCGGTGTTCGCGCTCCTCGTCGGCCTCGGCCTGCTCGGCACGGGCGCCGCGGTGCTCGGCACCCGCCGCCGGCTGCGGTCGTCGGTGACGCCGGCGGCCGACTGAGACCCGTCGGGGCGCCGCGCGGGGGGCGCGG